>JBEKYV010000237.1:0-5878 GCA_049510515.1 Solirubrobacteraceae bacterium
GGCGCCACCCCACGCCACGGACGACTCGGCGCGCGCCGGCGCCCACCGGTGGAGCCCGGGTGGGCGGGGCTTTCATCCCCGACGGTGCCGAGCACCCGCGCGACCGTGATCGACCCCGTGTCGGTGTCGGCGGAGCGCCAGGCGCGCGCGTGGCTGGCTCAGCTGGACGCCGAGCGCGAGGCGGGGGCTGCGGCGGTGGCGCTCAACCGCCTGCTGTTCGCCCACCGCATCGCCACCGCCGACCCCCACGTGCGCGAGCTCTCCCACGCGCAGGCGCTGGCGACCCGCGCGGGCTGGGGCGAAGGCGAGCAGGTCGCCTACGGGCAGTGGTCGCACGCGCGGGAGCTGCGCTTCAGCGAGCGTCGAACGCGGCGTCGTTCGGCGGCGCTGCGTCCACAGGAGCGTTTCGCGGCGCTGTTGGGCGCGCGCGAAACGCCGCTGCTGTGCGAGGAGCACGCGCTGCGCGCCCGCCTCGACCTCGATCAGGGCCGCGTCGCGCACGCCGCGCTGGAGCTCGAGCACGCGTACACGGCGGCGCTGCGGGAGCTGCCGGCGGAGGATCGCCCCGACCTCGAGGCGCGGATCGCCGAGCTGGAGCAGCTGCACCTCGGCGTGCTCGCCGCCGCCCGCACCACCCTCGGCGCACACGAGCCCGCAATCCCATCCGAATCCGACACGCAGGCTCTACGCCACGCGCTCACCCGTCTGGAAGCAGCACTACGCGCACGCACCGCGGCGGGGCTGGGGCACGGCAGATGAAAACGATTCAAGGCCCCAACCAAACAAGACTGGGTCTCGTTCTTGTTTGGTTGGGCCCAAAAAAGAGAGTTCGTCTACCGGGAGGGCGGCTGGTGGCAGACAAAAATTCAAGGCCCTAACCAAACGAGACTAGTCTCGTTCTTATTTGGTTAGAGCACAAAAAAGAAAGCACAACCCCCAACCCCCAGGCAAGGACAACGTAAAGTGAGGGCACGATGGACCCCACCACCACAGCCCTCGGCACCTGGAGCGGTGGGCGCTTCATGCACTTCGGCGAGCCGATCGACGAGGAGCGCCTGAAGGCGCTGCTGCGACCCGGCGGGGGAATCGACACCGTGATCACCGCCGACGTGTACGGCGAGGGCGCGGCCGACAAGCTGCTGGGCGAGGCGCTGCGCGGCGTCGAGCGCGACAGCTATTGCCTGGTGGGGGCGATCGGGCACGACTTCTACACGGGAGAGCGCGAAGGCGCAAAAGGCTTTCCCCGCTTCACCGACCCGCGCCTGCGGAGCGAGAGCGACTACGCGGCGTACATAAGGATGGCGACCGAGCGCAGCCTGGAGCGGGTCGGCGCAGAGCGCTTCGACCTGCTGCTGCTGCACAACCCCGATCGCACCGGGTACACCAGCCCCACGGTGTGGGAGGGGATGCGGGCCGTCCGTAAGGCCGGCCTCACGCGACTGCTGGGCGTGGCGCCAGGGCCGGCCAACGGGTTCACGCTCGACCTGATCGACTGCATCGAGCGCTTCGGCGAGCTGATCGACTGGGCGATGATCATCTTCGGTCCGCTGGAGCCGTGGCCAGGGAAGCTCGTGCTCGATGCCGCCGCCGCCCACGAGGTGAGCCTAATCGCGCGCGTCGTGGACTACGGCGGACTGTTCCACGACGACGTGCTGCCAGGCCACCAGTTCGCCGCCTACGACCACCGCAAGTTCCGTCCCGAGGGCTGGGTGGAGGAGGGCCGCGAGACGCTCGAATGGATGCGCCCCTACGCCGCCCGCCACGGTCTGAGCATGCTGCAGCTGGCCTGCCAGTGGGTCCTCGCGCACCCCCCCGTGCGTTGCGTGGCGCCCACGCTGATCCAGGAGGCAGCCCTGTCTGAGGGGGGAGGAGGGGGGCAGGGCTGGCACCTCACTCCCCGCCCGATTGAGGACAAGCGGGCGGAGCTGGCGGCGCTGAGCACCCTGCGATCAACCCCGGAGGCGCACCTCGGCGACGACGAGGTGGCGGCGCTTCGCGCGAAGGGAGACAACGCCGGCTGCATGACGCTGAAGGGCGCCAATCCCGACTTCGAAGGCGAGCCGCAGCCCGACCGCTGGCCGCTCACGAGCGAACTGGCCGAACTGGCAGAGCGCTGGCGAATCGAGCCGGCTCGCGACCTCAGCCGCTTTTCGTAAACCTCCCGAGCGCCGGACACGTAGCGGTCAGATTCGCAGACAGACCAGCGTCTGCATCCAGTCGTCCGTCGCGTTGACTAAAAATGTTCTGTGTCCACGGATTCCGAGACGTCGGCAGAGGAGCAGAAACCCCCGGCTTGGCAGACCGCGATCGGGGTCGTGGTGCTGGCTGCCCTTGCAGTGGCAGCCGTGCTCGCGGTCATCCAGATCTATCCGCACAAGCTGCCTACCACCACCAACCCGAGCTTCGTAGACAACATCTTCGACAGTCGGATCGTCATTTTGGGCGTGCGTGTAGCCCTCATTTTTGCCGCGGGCTACATCGTGATCTCCGTCGTGGGGCTGATCGTTGGGCGTCGGTGGCTCTCCCAGCTTGGGCCATTCAAGGCCTCGGACCCAATCGCTCGACTCGACAACAACGCCCAATCATTGGAAAGCGATCTTCAGGATGCCGCCGACACGATCCAGGATCTCGAACAACGCCTTGTCGAGAGCGACGAGAGCCTGACCAAGGCGCAAACAGATATTTATGCCCTGGTCGCGGTTATCGATACGATAGAAGCCAAGAAGGAGGGGCACTGATGCCGCCAAAGGACCGAGCGAGACTCCAAAGCGATCAACAGAAAATCGAGCGGACGCTCGAACGTAACCAGGCTGCCCTGCAGACCTCGCGGCTGAAGGCGCGCAAATACGCCCGTACCCTGACGAACTCAGGCGCGGAAATCCGAAACGCGCGAAGCGACCTCCGCAAAGCCGGCTACCTCAAGTAGCAGCTCCTCTCCGGCCGCTGGGTGCTAGGCCGATCCCGTTCAGCCAGCACACCGCGCCACCACCAACCCACAGGTCACCGTCCCTCGAACCGAGGCGCGCGTTTGCCCAGGAAGGCCGCGATTCCCTCGCGCGCGTCAGCGGAGGCGAACACCGTGGCGAAGCCGGCCTTCTCCGCCTCGATCCCCTCGTCGAGGTCGCCCTTCGCCGACACCCGCTTGATCTGCTCCAGCGCCAGCGGCGCCTGAGCGGCGAGCTTGCGCGCCCACGACAGGGCCGTGTCGAGCAGTTCGTGGTCGTCCACCACCGCGCTGGCGAGCCCGTACTCGTAGGCCTCCTCCGCCAGCAGCGGGTCGCCGACGAGGTTCATCTCCAATGCCTTGCTCTGGCCCACCAGGCGCGGCAGCCGCTGGGTGCCGCCGAAGCCGGGGATGATCCCCAGCTTGATCTCGGGCTGGCCGAAGATCGCCGCGCGCGCAACGATCCGCAGGTCGCACGCCATTGCCAGCTCGCAGCCGCCCCCGAAGGCGAGGCCGTTGACGGCGGCGATCGTGGCGATCCGCCCGCTGCCCAGCTCGCGGAACAGCGCATGCGCGTCGTCCACCAGCTTGCGCCCGCCCGCCTCGTCCAGCTGCGTGAACGCCTTGATGTCGGCGCCGGCGCTGTAGAGGAAGGGGTTGGAGGAGGCGATCACAAGCGCATGCACCGGTGGGTCGGCGGCCTTGACGTGCTCCCACACCCTGCCGAGGTCTTCGATCACCGCGGGGGCGATCGCGTTCATCTGGCCGTTGGCCAGCCACGCGATCGCGACCCCGTCCTCCCGCGTCTCAAGCTTGACCACACCCTGGGTGGGCGGGATCGAATCATCGGCGTCGGGCTGCGGGTAGGCGTAGAAGCCCTGGCCGCTCTTCTGCCCGAGGCGACCCTGTGCCACCAGACGGCGCAGAATCGTGGGCGGGGCGAAGCGCTCGCCGTGGCTGTCGCTGAGCCGCTCCAGGCGCTCCAGCACCACGTCCAAGCCCTCCGCGTCAGCCGCCATGAACGGCGGCAGGATCCCTCGCCGCGGGTCCATGCCGGCGCCCGCCATCATCCCGAAGTCGATGTCGCGGTGGGTGGCCACGCCCTCCTCCAGCAGCAAGCACGACTCCACCAACGCCTTCGCGACGAGCAACTCCCCGAGCGCGCTCCCATCAGGCTCGGCATCGCCGGGCAGGTTGGGATTGCCCTGCGGGTCGTAGCAGCCGTCGCCGCCAGTCTTCGCTCCGAGCTTGCCTTCGGCGACCAGCTTCTGCATCCCCTTGGAGATGTAGAAGCGATCTTCCCCGTAGGACTCGGCGAGGTATTCGGCGACGTGCATCACGGTGTCGAGGCCCAGCAGGCCGGTGAGGAAGTAGGGCCCCAGCGGCAGGGCGCCGCCCTTCACGAAACCCTCGTCGATCAGCTTGATCGAGAGGCCCTTCGACTCCTGTTCGCGCCAGATCTCCGAGATCCCGGAGTTGAGAATGCGGTTGACGACGAAGCCGGGCGCCTCGGCGCAGACGATCGGCTGCTTGCGGATCGCCTGCGCGAACGTAACCGCGGAGGTGAGGGTCTCCTGCGAGGTCTCATCCCCTTCGATCACCTCGATCAGCGGCAGCACGGAGGCGGGGTAGAAGTAGTGGAAGCCGACGACCTTGTCGGGGCGCAGCGTCGCTTCGCCGATCTCGGTGATCGACAGCGAGGACGTGTTGGAGGCGAGGATCGCATGCCCGGGCGTGGCCGCGTCGAGCTCGGCGAACACCGCGTGCTTGATCTCCATCCGCTCGGGCACCGCCTCGATCACGAAGTCCACGTCGCCGAAGCTCGCGTAGGCGGTCGTGCCCTCGATGCGCCCGACGATCTCCGCGATCTGCGCATCGCCCTGCTCGGCGGTGAGCTTGCCGCGCTCCACCAGTTTGCCCACCTGCCCCGCGGTGACGTTGCGGGCCTCGTCGATCCCAGCCTGCACGAGCCCGTCGTTGATGTCCTTGAGCACGACTGGGAAGCCGGCGGCGGCGATCGTCTGCGCAATCTGGCCCCCCATCGTCCCCGCGCCCACAACCGCTGCCTTGAACACAAACATGCCGGCCTCCTCGTCTCCCGCTCGGGATCGCTGTCTCTTCCTATTCCGACGCGGGAGCCTAACGAGGCGCACGCCGCGGCGCATCGACCGGGCGGCCCGTTGAGGCCAACAGCGCATCGACCGCCCCGCCCGCGGGTTTCGCAAGTTGGGGGGCCGGGCAGTACACCGGCAGAAGTGGGCGGATCTATACGAAAGGTGTGTGCACAATGAGCAAAGACACAACGCGCTCGGCGCTTGGAGCGGTCATCGCGGGGCTGACGCTGCTGGCGCTGGCGCCGGCCGCCTCGGCGCTTACCCTGCCCGGTGTCGCCACCGGCGCCGCCGCGAGCGTGAGCTACGGCACAGCCACGCTCACCGGAGCGGTTGACCCGCATGGGAGCAACACGTCCTACTACTTCCAGTATGGGCCCACCAAGGCCTACGGCGCGCAGACCACGCTCGCCGACGCCGGGGCGGGCACCGCCACCGTGAAAGTCGCGGTGCCGGTGGGCGGGTTGCTGCCACTCACGATCTACCACTTCCGCCTGATCGCGGTCAACTCCACCGGCGCGGCGACCGGCGCGGACAGGGCGTTCAAGACCGCCAAGGTGCCGCTCTCCCTGGCGATCACCGCCGGGCCCAACCCGACGATCTTCGGGGGCGTCGCAACGATCCAGGGCACGCTGTCGGGCACCGGCAACGGCAACGTCCCGGTGGTGCTGCAGGCCAACCCGTTCCCCTACACGCAGGGCTTCGCGACGGTTGGCAACCCTGAGCTGACGAGCGCCACCGGCGGCTTCTCGTTCCCGTTCGTGGGCCTCACCGCGGCGACGCAGTTTCGCGTGATCACGACCACCACCAAGCCGGTCGTGGT
>JBEKYV010000238.1:0-5869 GCA_049510515.1 Solirubrobacteraceae bacterium
GGCTGAGCGTGCGACCGACTGCGACCCAAGCGCGATGGTCGAGGTGCGCGGGCGGACTCCACGCCGTGGCAAGCCGGCGAGACGGTGTGGCGGCGGCCATCGTCTGTGTCACGATGCACCTCGCCCGACCAGCACCCTCGGATCCATCAGTGTGCCGTCCCCCGGTCGGGTTGTTAGCGGAGCGTCAGTGGTCCGCTGTCGCGGCTGCTCACACGACGAGGCGCCCAAGATGGAGCGGTCGCGTTGGAGTCGGCGGGCCATCCGGGTGTTCTATCAGTGGGTAACGGCATGGTGCCCTACCAGTTTGCGCAAGTTCGAAGACTGAAAGTGCGCATATTGCTCACTCGTCCTGAGAGTCGAGACCAGCGCCGCAGCCAAGTGCTTCTAGCCGCAAGGCTAGGTCGAGCTCGGCGACACAGGTGTTCAGTGAGCGATCAAGAGCTTTCTCAACGGCTTTCAACCGGTCTTCGACCGTCTTTCGCGACACCTTTAGCGTACTCGCGGTGCAAGAAATGTTGCGGCCGTGGTCAAAATAGGCGCGCAGCGTGGCTCGCGCCGGCGCCCCATGCTTGTGCAGTGAGGCCAGTGGCCAGCTGTAGGTCCGAAGGAGAAACTCGGTGAGGCGTTGGTGTTCCATAAAGGCCACATCGAGCAGCACGTCGGCACAGCGAGTCAGGCGCTGCGGTTTGCGCATCGCGACCGCTGATGCGAGTCTTGCTTCCTCGTGGGTGCGGCGCCACCCGACAAGGCCCGTGCCGGGCTCACCGACGGCCATACAGACGCCGTTGGGGGGTTTGGTCGCTAGGTTGCGCTCAAGAACCGACACTCGAAGACCGCGCGGTCTGCTGAACCACGCCCACCAGTCGCAGCCGCCAGCCGATACAAGTAAGAGCTTGGCTCCAAAGTCGGCCTCCAATCTGCGAAGGAACCGCTCAACATTCGGCCCGCTCGCGATGGCACCGAGGTGCCACCGGTTGTCGAGCTCGTAGTCGAGCTCGCCCATCTCCTCTTGGTCGACGGGCTCAGCGGCCAGAAGCCGTTTGAGGAGCTGCAGGCGGCGTTGCTCGGGCGAACTCGCCAGACGCTCCTCCTCCATCACGTAGGCGCGCTCCATGCTCGCCGTGAGGTGATCCAGCAACGTCGCCTGAGTTCTTCGCAGGTGGTCGGCTATTGCGCTCGGGAGACGGCCGCGCTCGACCTCCTCGGCAATGAAATCCTCCAGCACTGCGTTGCCGGAAAGACACCGTCGCAGAACGACTCCAACCCCGGCCTCCGCCCATGCGGCGCGCCGTGCCTGTGCGACAGCAGCTGCCGGGAGTCGGTCATTCCACTCCGGTCCCTGCCTGATGCCCTCGAGCATGTAACCCACGACAGCGGTGACCGCCGCGCGTACACCCTCTTTGTAGGCCGGGTCGCCGCCGCGGGGGTTCGGTACGGCTTCCTCGATGCGAGCCTGTATCGCGTCAACTATCTCTGGGTAGCGGAGCTTGAGCCGATCAGCAACCTCGGCGCGAACCTCGTCGAGTGATGTGGCGTCGCCATGTCCTTTCATCGACTCCTACGGATCCCCAGATTGAGCCATGACCATACGCAGGCAAGAGGCATGGATCAATCGCGCCCAACCGACCGGTACCCAGCCGTTCTCGTGAGCATCGAGATAACAGGGCATAGAACCCGGTTCGTCAGTCATGAACAACATCCTGCCGAGATATGGACTTATCCTGTAGGGCTGCAGTCATTTGGGAGCCAAGATCCTCACGAGGTGGCTCACGAGCAGCAAGCGCGTACACTGTGCAGTACACCGGCCGCCGCGCACCGCCAAGAACACCGAGGGTATTGCGAGCCGCAGTGGCGTCCCCTGGCATCTCGACGATCTCGCCTCTGATTCATCGACGGCGACGCAGACCGGGAGCCCGCCTGCCGGCAGAACTCCTCAAGGTTGGGCGAGCATGAACCTGCAGGCTCGTGCCGTTTAGCACAGAAACGTCAAGGTCGGAGACCCCGAGCGTCATACGGCGCTCGCGCCGTATGCCTGCAGCAGGTAACCCAATTCGCGACTGCGTCATGACGTACCTTTGGGTCTCGAAGCGTCTGTCGATGAGTCCCACACGCTTTGGGGAATACACAGTTGGCTGGTTCGGGCCGGCCATCCTAACTTTTGCGTCCCAAAATCCATGTCTCACCTTCTGTGGCTTGTTCTTATACCAACAGAATGAGGACCCGGGCATCGACTGTTCCGGGTCCTCACCGCTCCACGCACGACGCACGGCCCCTACTCAATAGATAGGTTCGGGACCGCCGCGCGCTTCGCTCCCCCTACGACTCAGAGCGACCCACAGATACCAGCTACGGGAAAGTACCGAGTCGTCGGGGTAAACACATAATAACATTTTCAATTCACAGTATCGGCCCACCCTTCGCTCCAAGCCTCGCCACACTGCATAAGGGTGAACGGAGATTATGCATCCATGTTCCCGCCGACCTCGCGAAGGACGACATCCGCGCGCGCGCCGTGGCGCCTCCCAGCTCCGCCGATTAGTGTTAGCGTGTACTCACCCGGTCGCAGTGAGCGCAGCGGCGCTAGTCGCAGGCTCATGCGTCCATGCGCGGTGTGTGCCGTTCCCGCAGCGAACACTAGACCGTGGCGAGATAGCGTCGCCCGTGTGACCGACCCGGCGGCCGTGAACTTGGCCGTGCCGGATACGAGCTTGGCGGTGCAGTGCTGCTTGCCTTTGACCATCTCGCACGTCACGAACTCGACCTTGCCCGCTGGACCTTGGGCGCCGGCCGGACCCTTCTCACCGTGCGCGCCAGCCGGGCCGACGGGGCCCTTTTCACCCTGCGGGCCAGTGGCGCCTTGTTCGCCGGCGGCGCCGATGCCCTTCGGGCCCTGCGTGCCCGCTTGCAAGAACACGGCGGTGACCTCGGTGGTCGCGGTCCTCTGCACTCTGCAGGTCGTCGCCGATATCGGGGTACACCCGATCCAACCGACGAATTTATAGCCCGCGCCGGCTTTGGCGGCCGTTAGTGTCACTTCGCTTTCGAATTCATGCGTACATTCCGCAGTCGAGCACGTGAACCCCGCAGGCGTTGAGGTGACTTCGCCTTCGCCTGTGACGAATACGGTGAGGGGGAAGCGAGCCGGAGCGCCCTGGAAGACGAAGACTTCTTCCAGTTCGTCGTCACCCACATAGATGGCGCCGGTCTTTTCGTTCACCGCGAGCCCTTCGATTTTGTCCGACAACGTTCCCGCGCCGAATTCCACGCCGGTCCTTACCGGGGTGGGCATCGCGATGCCTTCCATCACCCGCCCGTGGATCGCCACGTAACCAGTGTCGGTAGCACGGTCGATCGCATCGTTGCGGGCGCCTTCGACTTCAGGAACTTCGATCACCGATTCGACGCTCGTCGCCGTGTCGGAGCTGCGCCTGATCTCGGCTGGACGTGGACCCGCGAAACACGCCGTGTGGGTCGCCCCACAGGCGTCGGGGTCCCCCCACAGGAAGATGTCGCCTTTAGCGTCGACCACGACGCTCCGCTCGAGTTCTTCAACCGCGAAGCTGCCGATTTCCGCCGTGCCGCCGGGCGAGAACTCACGGACCACATTGGCGCCGGGATCGCTCATGTAGACGTCGCCGTTCGCGTCCGTCGCCACGCCTTCAGGTCGCACCCCCGTCAACTGGGATTCGTATTTGAAGGCGCCTCCACTCAGCTTGAAACGATCGACCACCTCGTGCCCCGGGTCCGCTACGTAGATGGAGCCTGCGGCGGCGCTGTTCGAGTTGTCCACGGCGACGCCAACCCACTCTTCGTTGTACCCCAAGCCGACGCTACCTTCGAACGCGAAGCTTTTGGCGGGCGTTTCGGCGCCGGTCAGCATCCTCGGCGCGCCCCCGGCCGGCGACCCGCCCCGTGCGCCGGACACTGCGACCGCCTCGCGCCCGTTGCTCTGGGCGACCAGGACGTTCCCGGTGGATTCTTCGACCGCCATGCCCGTCGGAGGAGTACCCGACCCGAACCAGCTCAGGAGCGTCGGGGCAGCGGAGGCAAACGAAGCGATCGAGCCCAACACACCCAGCGCTACACACAGCGACACGAGCACGGCGAGGACACGACGATAAGAGGAGACGGCTCTACCCGACATTACGAACCCCCTGGACGAGCCCCATCTGGTGAGGCGTCATGGACAATTGCGAGATTTCCTGCATCAGCTGTCGTGCCTTCGACATCAAGACCGTCATTGCAGAGCCAAGCCGATGTCCAGAGCCGTGACGATGACTTTCGGGCCAAGTTCGCCCAGCAGTGCCTCGCCGGTGTATGCCTCCCCTGGAACCGCCAGCTCGACTGCCGCAATCGGCCGACCCTCCGGGTCCATCACCGCCGCTGCGATTGCTCGCCGGCCGGCTGAAAGCTCTTCGTCCTCGATCGCCACACCGTCCTCCGCGACGATCCGCTCGAACTCGACCCGCAGGGCGGTCTTGGCGGTGATCGTCTTGGCGGTGCGTCGCGTGAGGCGCAGCTCCGTGATCAGCGCTTGCTGCTCCGCCGCGGGCAGACGCGCCAGCAGCGCCTTACCCGCGGCGGCGCAGTGGACCGGCACGCGAGTGCCCAGCCCGATGCCCTCATCGACTGCGTGCTGCCCTTGGAGAGAACCATGCCAGCGGTCGATGTAGGCAACCTCGGTGCCCCACAGCACCCCCAGACTGGCGGTGCGCCCGGTCCGCGCCCTCAGCTCCCGCAGAGGCTCGTGGGCGGCCTGGCGAACCGGCATTGAGTCAAGCATTGCGAGCCCCATGTCCGAGACGCGGGATGAGAGCCGGTACTTACGCGAAGGCCCCTGCTCGAGATACCCCAGCGTCACCAGCGTCGTGGCATAGCGATGCGTAGTCGAGCGCCCCAGGTCGAGCGCGTCGGCCATGTCGGCGATTCCCAGCACCGGGTGCTCCGGGGTGAAGCACGTCAGCATCGCCAGACCGGCTACCAGCGAGGAGGAGAACCGGCCGGGATTCTCAGGATCAAGAGGCTTGGACATCGCTCAGAGCCCAGCCAACCCGACGCCATTGACGCCCGGGCTATGCCGCTCGTCATCCCGGCGGTACCCCATCCGAGCGGACACCCGGTCAGCCGTAGCGACCAGATGTGGGCCAAGGGCACCAATGAAGTCCGCGAGCGCAATCATCGAGGCGTGCGCGTCCATCCCGATGGCCGCCACCACATCGCGAGACTCTGTACGAATCGGCGCGGCGATCGAATACATGCCGGGCGCAAGCTCTTCATCGGCGGCGGCAAGGCTTTCGCCACGGATGCCCTGCAGGTCCGCTCGCAGCGCTGTCTTGCTGGTGATCGTCTGCGGCGTGCGCCTCGTGAGCGTCAACTCAGCGATCACACGTCGCTGCTCGCTCTCAGGCAAATTAGCGAGCAGCAGCTTCCCGAGAGCAGTGCAATAAACGGGCAGCGGAGCGGAGGCCGGGCTGAGATCGATCAGACCCTGGCCACGACGACGCCCGCGCAGGCTATCCACGATCTGGACCCCGGGGCCATCGAGCACCGCCAACACGACCGTGTACCCGCTACGCCTGTGCAGATCCGCAAGGAACGGCTGGGCATGATCCCTGAGCTTCGTGCTAGCCATCGCCGAGAGCCCGAGATCGATCACGTTCATCGCGAGGCTGTACCTGCGTTTCTTGCCCTGCTTCAGATGCCCAAGCTCGACCAATGTGATCACGTAGCGGTGGGTGGTCGAGCGACTCATCCCCAACTGGTCAGCGAGTTCGGCGATCCCCCACACCGGCTGCTCCGGGGTGAAACATTCAAGGATCGCCAACCCACGCTCCAGCGACTGCGAATAGCGCGGCTCTTCCAACGTCGG
>JBEKYV010000239.1:0-5828 GCA_049510515.1 Solirubrobacteraceae bacterium
CACCGCTGGAAGGGGCTGAAAGTTGCTCCCGGAGGGTGCTGGCTACCCCACGGCTACCCCGTACGGGGAGGGGCTGGAGGGCCGAGGAAGTGGCGTCCAGGCCGTAGCGTCCGCCCTCGACCGGCCAGACCGAGAGGCGATCTTCGCCGAGGCCGTGTCCCTGTGAGGGACGAGCGCGCCTATCTGCTCCACGCCGTCGAAGCAATCGACGCGATCTTGAACTACACCGTTGATGGCCGCGAAGCTTTTGAAGCTGAGCCAACACTTGGCGGACGACACAAGCTCTGAGAATCGGCCGGCTTCCTAAAGCGTTTCGAGAACACAATCGTATAACCATCAGAGGACGGAACTAGCCGTCTTGCAACCACTGCCACAGACGCAACAGAAGTGGGCGATCCGGCGTAGCTGCGTCATGCAGTGTGCCGGCGGCCTTGATGAGTGCTTCTGTCCGTTTTTGAGTTCGCGAAGGCCATGCGGTGCGTCCGATCACCGGCATACCTTGCCGGAGTGAGGTTCCTCGAGCAGACAGACCTTCCCAGCCGAATCCGACTGGATGACGACCTCGTGATTCACGCCGAGAACGCCGACGTTCTCCCAGCTCTCGACAGCGCCGCGTTCGACCTGATCTACATCGATCCGCCGTTCAACACCGGGCACGCGCAAGCGCGTACGGAGGTCTCGGTGAGGCCCGATCCGGAGGGCGATCGCGTGGGCTTTGCCGGTCGCCGCTACGCAACGACCAGGATCGCCGCTCGTGCGTACGCCGACGCATTCGACGACTACCTGGGGTTCATCGCCCCCCGGCTCGAAGAGGCCCGCCGGCTGCTGGCCGCGCACGGGACCCTCTACTTCCATATCGACTACCGCGAGGCGCACTACTGCAAGATCCTGCTCGACCAGATCTTCGGACGGGAGTGCTTCCTCAACGAGATCATCTGGGCCTACGACTACGGGGGCAGGACGAAGCGGCGCTGGCCGGCGAAGCACGACACGATCCTGGTGTACGTCAGGGATCCCGGCGCCTACCACTTCGACTCCCGCGAGGTGGACCGAGAGCCCTATATGGCGCCGGGCCTGCAGACGCCCGAGCGCGGCGCCGCCGGCAAGCTGCCGGTGGATGTGTGGTGGCACACGATCGTGCCCACCAACGGGAAGGAGAAGACCGGGTATCCGACGCAAAAGCCGGAGGGCATCGTCCGCCGGATGGTAGTCGCCTCCAGCCGGCGGGGCGGATGGTGCCTGGACTTCTTTGCGGGCTCCGGCACGCTCGGCGCGGTGGCGGCCAAGCTTGGGCGGCGCTTTGTCCTCGTGGACAGCAATGCACAGGCAATCGACACCTGCCGGGCGCGTCTGGAAGCGCTCGAGCGCCTCAAGCGCCCAGCAGGCATACAGCTCACGGCTTGAGCGCCCGGTTGGCCTCCAGCTCCCGGCTTGAGTGCCGGGCCGGCCTCCAGCTCACCGCCCGAGCGCCCGGCAGGCTACAGCTCGCCGCCCGAGTGTCCGGCCGGCCTCCACCTCACCGCTTGAGCTGCCCGCAGCGGATTCACTCCCTCCCCGCATGAAGCCGTGGGAAAATCCCTTGCAAATACGCCATGCGCGCCCTCCGGCGACCACGACGCGCTAAGCTCCAAGAATGGAAGTTGCCCGGGGTATGGAACCCTGGGACAAGATATTTGTCTTGGTTCCATATTCCAAATCACGGAAGACACGGCGATGGGTGCAAGGATTGTCAAAGGCCCCGCCATGCGGGCTGTAAAAGGTCGCGCGATGCGGGCTGTGCAGGGTTCGGCGAAGTCGCCCGTGGGAGCTCCCGCCCCGTGGACCCCGCGGGACCCCGCGCGGATTGCCCCCGCCGACGGTTCCGCGCCGGTTGCCCCCGCCGCCCCCGCCGGGCATTCCGCGTTGATTGCTCCCGCCGCCCCCGCCGGGCATTCCGCGTTGATTGCTCCCGCCGCCCCCGCCGGGCATTCCGCGTCGATTGCCCCCGCCGCCCCCATCGGCGATTCCCCGGCGCAACTGGGGCTGGGCGTGCAGGCGGATCTGTTGGAGCTGGCGCCCGACGCGTTCGTCGGGGTCGATCGTGACGGAAGGATCGTGTTGGTCAACAGCCAAACCGAAGCGCTGTTCGGCTACCCGCGCGCAGAGCTGTTGGGGCAGCCCGTTGAGCTGCTGGTCCCCGAGCGCTTCGCCGCGGCGCATGGCGAGCACCGGACAAGGTACTTCGTGGACCCGCGTACGCGACCGATGGGCGCGGGCCTCGAGCTGTTCGGCAGGCGCCGCGACGGCAGCGAGTTCCCCGCCGAGATCAGCCTGTCGAGCATTGCCACCGAGGATGGTCGTCTGGGGATCGCCGCGATCCGCGATATCAGCGACCGCGAGAGCGCCGCGAGCGAGCGCGAGCGCCTGCGGGCGGAGGCCGAGCGTGAGCGGCTGCGCAACCAGCTGCACGAGGCCGAACGGTTGGAGAGCCTCGGGCATCTGGCGGGGGGGATCGCGCACGACTTCAACAACCTGCTGGCGGTGATCGTCAACTACGCCGCGTTCATCGCCAACGACCTCGACGCGGCGGCAGGCATCGACGGCGACGGCCGCTGGCGGGGTACGCGCGAAGACATCGAGCAGATCCGTCTCGCGGGTGAGCGGGCCGCCCACCTAACCCACCAGCTGCTGGCGTTCGCGCGCCGCGAGGTGGTGCAGCCGGAGGTCGTCGACGTCAACGAGGTGGTTGGCGACATCGAGCAGTTGCTGCGGCGCACGCTGGGCGAGCACGTGCAGCTCGTCAGCTCGCTCGCCCGCGAGCTGCGCGCGGTGCTGATCGACCCCGGCCGGCTCGAGCAGATCCTTGTCAATCTCGCGGTCAACGCCCGCGACGCGATGCCCGACGGTGGGATGCTGCGGATCGACACCGCCAATCTCGACGTGGACGATGAGTATGCGAGCTCGCAGCCCGAGCTCTCCCCCGGCTCGTTCGTGCGTCTGCGGGTGAGCGACAGCGGGATCGGCATGACGCGCGAGGTGCTGGAGCACGTGTTCGATCCGTTCTTCACAACCAAGCCCGCGGGGCAGGGGACCGGGCTTGGGCTGGCGACGGTGTACGGGATCGTCCAACAGGCTGGAGGGCACGTCCACATCTACTCCGAGCCGGGGGTCGGCACGACCGTCACCGCACTGCTGCCGGTCACCGATCGCGAGAAAGCGCAAGTAGAGCACAAGCCCGACGGGGAGCAGCCGGGCGGCGAGGCGACGATCCTGCTGGTGGAGGACGAGGAAGCGCTGCGCGAGGTCACGCGCCGTGTCCTTGCGGCGGGCGGCTACCGGGTGCTGACCGCCGCCGACGGCCCGCAGGCGCTGGAGCTGGCGGCCAGCCAGGAGGACCCGATCGACCTGCTGCTGACGGACGTGATCATGCCGGGGATGTCCGGGCCGCAGCTGGCCGAGTATGTGGAGCGCGAGCTCTCTGGGGTGCGCGTGCTGTTCATGTCGGGCTTCGCCCAGCCGATCCTCGACTCGGGCGAGCACCTGGGGCGGGGCGTGGCGCTGATCGAGAAGCCGTTCTCCGGGCAGGCGCTGCTCGCCAAGGTCAACCAGGTTCTACGGAGGTGAGGCGGCGATGACCGAACTGCTGATTGTCGACGGCGACCGCGCGCTGCTCGCCGAGGTCAACCGCGCTCGGGGGGGTGAGCAGCGATGACCGAACTGCTGATTGTCGACGACGACCAGGCGCTGCGGCGCTGGGCGCAGCGGGTGCTGGAGGGCGAGGGCTACACCTGCGAGACCGCCGGCGACGCGGCGGCGGCGCGCGAGCTGTTGGGCGCCAACGACCACCAATTGGTGCTGCTGGACGTGAATATGCCGGGCGAATCGGGGATCCAGCTGCTCTCGCACATCCGCAGCGAGCACCCGTCGGCGGCGGTGATGATGGTTACCGGTGAGGACAGCCCGAAGCTGGCGAGCACCGCGATCGAGCACGGCGCCTACGGCTACCTGGTAAAGCCGGTGGGCGCCGGGGAGCTGTCGATCAACGTGGTGGGGGCGCTGCACCGCCGCCGGCGGGAGCTCGAGAACCTGCGACTGTTGGAGCGCCTGCAGAGCACCGCACAGGAGCGGGGCGAGCGCCTCGACGAGGCGCTGCAGGATCTGCAGCTCACGCAGACCAAGGTGTGGATGTCGCAGGCGGAGACGATCTTCAGGCTGGCCCGTTTGGTGGAGTTCCGCGACGAGGAGACCGGGCACCATCTGCAGCGCATGAGCTCCTACTGCGAGCTGCTCGCCCGTGGGACCGGGCTGGAGGAGTCTCGCTGCGAGATGATCCGTCTCGCCAGCCAGCTGCATGACGTCGGCAAGGTTGCGATCCCCGACCGCATTCTGCTGAAGCGTGGCAAGCTCGCCCTGGAGGAGTTCGAGGTGATCAAGAGCCACGCCGAGATCGGCTTTCAGATGCTCGCCGGCTCGGCCTCCGAGGTGGTGCAGCTCGGGGCGGTGATCGCGCGCAGCCACCACGAGTGGTGGGATGGCAGCGGCTACCCGCGCGGGCTGGCGGGCGAGGAGATCCCGCTGGAGGGCCGGATCGCCGCTGTGGCCGACGTATACGACGCGCTCACCAGCGACCGCGTGTACCGCCCCGCGTTCCCACGCGGCACGGCGGTGGAGATGATGCGTGCGGAGCGCGGCACGCACTTCGACCCGAAGCTGCTGGACGCGTTCACGGGAGCGCTGCCGGCGGCGGAGGCGATTCGCCGTGCCTATGCCGACTGAACCGTCGATTCCCACCGCTCTTCCCCGCACCCGAAGCTCGCGGGCCCGCCCGCGCATCCTCGTGGTGGACGACGACGAGGTGGCGCGCGCGGCGCTGCGCGGCGTGCTGGAGCGCGCGGGGTATGAGGTGCGCGAGGCTCAGGACGGCCGCGGCGGCCTGCGCGAGCTGTACGCCAGGTCACCCGATCTCGTGATCCTCGACGTGACAATGCCCGAGCTCGACGGGTGGGCGACGCTCGAGCGCATCCGGGACCTCAGCGAGGTGCCGGTGCTGATGCTGACCGCACGGGAGGGTGAGCTCGAGCGCGTGCGCGGGCTGCGCGGCGGGGCCGACGACTACGTGGCGAAGCCGTTCGGCCACCAGGAGCTGACCGCGCGCGTGCATGCGCTGCTGCGCCGATCCCGCTCGAGCGCGCCCGCCGAGCAGCAGACCTACGCCGACGCGCGGCTGCAGATCGACTTCGCTCGCCGCGCGGTTGTTTACGGGGGCCGCGAGCTGCGGCTGACGCCACAGGAGTTCAAGCTGCTGGGCGCCTTCGTGCGCCACCCCAACCAGGTGCTCAGCCACGAGCAACTGCTGGAGCTCGTGTGGGGCGACTCGTGGGGGGTGTCGTCGGGCCAGGTGAAGCTGTACGTCGGCTACCTGCGCCACAAGCTCGACCCCGACGCGCCCGCCTCGACCCCGATCGAGACCGTGCGCGGCTTCGGCTACCGCTACCGGCGGGCCACGTAGCCGGTGGGCGTACTGCGCGCGACCCCTACCACTTCACAAAATGAAGGGTTGGGGTCCGAAAAGTAAACACAAGACCCCGCCCACAACCACATGAGACCAAGCCCACAACCACACGACTCGGCTGTTTCATCCGCCCGGGGATCCGCCGGCGCACCGCTAAACGCGTAAATCCCACAGCCCGGTTGCGGGGAATTACGGGTCAAGGCGCCGCGCTCGGGATGTATATCTACGCGGTGATGGCGGAAGAGGAGACTCACGCGCCTGGCGCGAGCGGGCTCGACGGCGAAGAACCAGCGGCCGCCGAGCAAACAGCGGCCGCCGAGCAAAGGATCCGGATCGT
>JBEKYV010000024.1:0-16629 GCA_049510515.1 Solirubrobacteraceae bacterium
GCGTAGGGGTGCGGCGCCGCTCTGGTGGGGCACGGTTAGAATCGATGTGCAGTGAACACGTTGCTCGCCGATCCACCGGCCGCGCGCGACTCCGAGCAGTCGCCGGCCCCCTCGACTCCGGCGCCCCCGCCCGAGGGCGGGACGGGCGGCTCCGACGGGGCCGACCGGTCGGACTCTCACTCGCAAGATCACGTCTGCGCCCACTGCGGCACCCCGCTGCGGGACGATCAGCAGTGGTGCCTGAGCTGTGGCGCCTGCGAGCCGGGCAGCCTTGGCGAGCGGCCCAACCTGCGCCCGCTCACGGTGCTGGCGCTCACCGCCGCGATCCTCGCGCTCGGCGCCGCCGTGGCGGTGGCGGCCGCGATCAAAGAACGCAACGCGCCCAGCTCCCACACGGTGGCGCTGGTGCCCGCCACGACCCCTACCACTCCGGTCCCCACCACACCCGCGCCGGCGGCCACCACGCCGACGCCCAGCGGCACGGGCGGCGCCACCACCCCGCATGGCTCGACCAAAGGCAACCTGCTGTTCCCACCCTCCTCCACCACCAAACCGCCCAAGGTCACGGCACCCACGCCGACGCCCAAAGCAACTGGCGAAGAATCGCAAACCACAGAACCCAGCGGCGCCGGCAGCAGCCCCACCACGACGCCCTCGAAAGCGACGACCACCGAAACGGGCACCTCGACGACCGAATCCAAAGCGAGCGAACAGCCCAGCCCGATCCTGCTGGACACCAACGCCGCCACCATCTACAACCCTTACAGCTATCCCGAATCCAGCTTCGGCGATCCCGCGCTGGCGATCGACGGGGAACCCTCCACCGCGTGGACGGCGCAGGTGCAGCCCCACTCCTTCCCCAACATGGCGGAGGGCCTGCTGATCAATCTGCGCGAACCCACCACGCTTGGCAGCCTCGAACTGCGCACCCCAACTCCCGGGATGACCATTCAGATCTACGGCGCCAATGGGGCCACGGCGCCCACCACGATCACTCAGCCGGGCTGGGTGCTGCTCAGCGGCTCACACAAGCTGAAGAAGAAGGTCACCCACCTGAAGAAGCTCCGCACCGAAGGCCACCCCTTCCGCTGGATGCTCGTGTGGCTGGTCAAGGCGCCCCCCTCCGCGCAGGGCACCCCCACGGCGCCCGGTCACGTGGCACTCAGCGAAGTGGCGCTATACCAGCCTTCCCCCTGACGCCTGGCGACCCCCGGCTCGAAGTGACTACGCCGGGGTTGTGCGCCGAGACCGGCCGGCGGGCGACTTGGCCTGAGCCTTGCCCTCCCACACCTCGTCGAGGAAGTCCGCGATCTCCCCCGTCAGCCGCTCCGGGCTGAGACGCAGCTCCACCAGCGAGTCGGCCTCCAGCAAGCGTGAGTTGGGCAGCTCCTCGGCGAGCATCCCCGCGTCAGAGAAAGGGTGCACGGGGTCGCGCCGGTGGCCGATCACCAGCGCCGGCGTCTGGAACTTGCGCCGCTCGTTGCGATGCGGCGCCACACGGCCAAAGAACAGTCCTTGCAACACCGCCGCGCCCGGCCCCGGTTCCTGGCGGATCGTGTCCAGCAGCACGTTGCCGTAGAGGGGCAGCAGCCGGCGGGGGATCGCTCGCGCGCCGCGTGCCACCAGCTTCATCACCGGCTCGCCGAAAGTCAATGCCACCAGGATCGGGGTGAAGGTGAGCGCGCTGGAGAGCAGCGCGTTGTCGAGCACCGGCATCTCGATCACCATCCCCTGCAGGCGCTCCGGCTCTTCCAGGGCGATCCCCAGCGCCGTGTTGGCCCCCAGCGAGGTGCCCATCACCACGGCGCGCTCCACCTCCAGATGATCCAGCAGGGCAACCACCTGGTCGGCGAAGAAGCGCATCGAGTAGCGCCACATGTCGCGCGGGCGGTCCGATTCGCCGTGGCCCAGCAGATCGATCGTGATCACGCGGTTGCCACGAGCAGCGAGCGCGCGCGCGAGCGGCAGATGCATCGTCTGCGCCAGCAGCAGCCCGTGCACGAGAACCAGCGTCCGTTGCTGCGCCGTTGGCCCCTTGGCGGCCCCTGCCGCGCGTTTGCGCGGGGCGCTTGCGATCGGCGTGACAGCGGCCACCCCGGCGGGGTATTCGGTGTAGGCGATCCGCTGCCCTTCATACAAGAAGTGCGCCATCCCCTCAGGTTATCGAGCATCCGCTGGTCGCTGGGCATGGAGGCCCAGCGCCCCACAGGCCGGAACGTGCCGCCGCGCGCGCGGATGCGCACCACCCACCGAGCTGCGCCTCCAGCTGCACACGCTCGGGCGACGCCGTGGATCGCCCGAGCAGTGCGTGCCCCTCTCCTCTGGCGCCCCACCGGGGTTTCACTCCCAAGTTCCCGGCGGGTCGTCCGTCAGTTCCAACCCGCCTGCCGCGCCAAAGATGCGCTGATACATTGCAGCGATGGCCAAGCCTCCCCGCCTCATCGCCGGTCACAACGCGGCGATCACGGGTGCCGCGCGCGGGATCGGGCGGGCCACCGCGCAGGCATTTCTCGCGGCCGGGATGCGGGTGGCGATCGGCGACCTCGACCTCGCCACCGCTGAGCGCACCGCCGCGGAGCTCGGGCCGCGGACGGTCGCGCTGGCGCTGGACGTCACCGACCGCGACTCATTCAGCCGCTTCCTCGACGCCTCCGAAGAGCAGCTCGGGCCGCTCGACGTGTTGGTCAACAACGCGGGGATCATGCCCGTCGGGAGGTTCCTCGACGAGGACGACCTCGCCGCACGGCGCACCGTGGACATCAACCTGCACGGGGTTATTTTGGGGATGAAGCTGGGGCTCGCCCGGATGATCCCGCGCGATCGCGGGCACATTGTCAACATCGCGTCGCAGGCTGGGAAGTTCGGCACCGCCGGCATCGCCACCTACTCGGCGACCAAGCACGCCGTCGTCGGCCTCACCGAGTCGGTTCGGGGGGAGCTGCGCCTGATGGGCTCCCACATCGATCTGAGCTACGTGATGCCCTACATCGTCAACACCGAGCTTGGCGGCGGGTTGGGGCACGCGCGCGGCTTCTCCAACGTCGAGCCCTCAGAGGTCGCCGACGCGGTCGTCGAGGCGCTCCAGCACGGCACGGTCGAAGTGTGGGTGCCCCGTTCGACGCGGCGCGCCTACCGGCTCGGCACGCTGCTGCCGCGCTCTGTCGCCGAGGGCATCGGCCATCTGACAGGGGTTGATCGTGTGATCGCGGACGCCGATGTCGAGGCGCGTCGCGAGTACGAGCTGCGCGCCGCGCGCTCCGAGCCGGCGCTGGCGGGCGCGCCGGAGCAGGCGCAAATAGGAGAGCAGGCCTCGGGCTGAGGACGGCCCGGGGGCGTCCCGGCGAGCGTTCGGCCGGGGGGGAGGCCCGGGGTGTTGTGTTTACTTTTTGGACCCCAACCCTTCATTTTGTGAAGTGGTCATGCGTGTGGAGAGTGTTGTTGTTCGGGGTGTCCGTGCTTTTTTGGGACCCCAACCCTTCATTTTGTGAAGCGGTAGGTGTGCGGCAAGTGTGTTGCGGGCGCTCGAAGCGGTCTCAGCTGGCGAGTACCTGCTGGCCACACCGCCCGCGGCAGGTCTCAGCTCGTGAGCCACTCGGCGACGATCGCGCCGATCTCCGGGCCTTTGTCCTCCTGCAAAAAGTGGCCCGCATCCTTGATCGCGCGCGGGGGCGGCTCGCCGATCGCGCCCGCGAATTTCTCTGCCACCGCCAGCGGCAGCACGGGGTCGGAGTCGCCCCACAGGATCAGCGTCGGGCGGGTGTCCTCGCGCAGCGCGTGCAGCGTGTCGCGCCCCTCCTTGGCGCCGGGCGCGTCGGGCGCGAACGGGATCAGCGCGGGGAAGGCACGCGCGCCGGCCTTCGAGGCCGCGTTCGGGTAGGGAGCCTCGTAGGCGGCGATCACCTCCTCGCCGGGGTCGTTCTTGCAGGCGCCTCTCACCAGCATTCCCACCGGCAGGTCCTCGGTGCGCGCAGTGAAGTCGCGGAATGCAAGCCACGCGTCGCTCATCGTCTGGTTGCCGGTGAAGATGCCGCTGTCGGTGATCACCAGCCTGTCGATCCGATCGGCGTGCTCCACCGCGAGGCGCAGTCCGATCGGCCCGCCCCAGTCGTGCACCACCATCGTCGCGCCGCTGACGTCGAGCTCCTCCAGCAGCTTCGCCGCCAGCTCCACGTGGCGGTCGTAGGAGTACCAGCCGATGTCGGTCGGCTTGTCCGAGCGCCCAAACCCGGCGTAGTCGGGGGCGATGCAGCGAAAGCCCGCATCCCTCACCGGCGGGATCACCTTGCGCCACAGAAACGACCACGTCGGCTCGCCGTGCATGAAGATCACCGGCTTCCCTTCGCCCTCGTCGAGGTGCGCGAGGCGCAGCCCCCCCACTTCGCGGTAATGCGCCTCGAAGGGGAAGTCCGGCAGGCCCTCCAAGCGCTCGTCGGGTGTTCTCACCGCGTCGGGCATCGCAGGGGAGCATATCCCCTGCGCCCGGAGCCGGCCTTCGTCGCCCCTGAACCACGAGCCAGCCTTTGTCGCCCAGCCTTCATCGGCCCTGACGATCCTCACCTTTGGGCCAGACACCCTCCGCGGGCGAGGTGCTCTCACCCTCCTTCGCGCTGAATTGGGTGTGTAGCAGATGACTCAAGCGGGAAACCTATGGGGGGGAGCCCTACGCTGCCCCGTTCCGCAGACAAGGAGGAGGATGAGATGTCCGACAGCGATCTGGTGCTCGACACAGTGGAGCGCTTGGAGCACTCCGAGGGGCGGGAGAGAGCCGGTCTCACCGGACTGGCCCCGGGGTTCGACCGGCGCGCGTTCCTGCGCCGCACCGCGCTCACCGGCGCGGCGGTCGGCTCGGTGAGCATGCTGCTTGAGGCGTGCGGCTCCAGCGCCTCCTCCTCCGGCGGCAACTCCGCCTCGATCTTTGGGTCGCACCCCGAATACAAATTCGTGTTCGTCAACCACGTGACCACCAACTCGTTCTTCACCCCCACCCAGTACGGGATCGCCGACGCCTGCAAACTGCTCGGCTCAAGCTACGAGTGGACGGGCTCCGAAAGCGAAAACATCAACCAGATGGTCAACGCCATCAACACGGCCGTCTCCTCCGGCGCCCACGGGATCGCGGTGGCGCTGATCAGCAAGACCGCGTTCAACGTCCCGATCGAAAACGCGCTGAAGGCGGGCATCCCGGTCGTCGCCTACAACGCCGATGCCCCCTCGCCCCCCAACAAGCGCCTGGCCTACATCGGCCAGGACCTGAAACTGGCCGGCGAACTGATGGGCAAGCGGATCGTCGCCGCGGTCAAAGAAGGCGACGTCGTGATCTTCACCGCCAACGCGGGCTCCGCCAACCTGCAGCCGCGCCTGGAAGGAGCGGAAAAGGCGATCAAGGACTCGGGCGCGCCGATCAACCTGACCACGATCGTCACCGGCTCCCTGGAATCGGGGGAGAAATCGGCGATCGAAGCCTATTACACCGGGCATCCCACCACGAAGGGGATGTACGCCGTCGACGGCGGCGACACCGCGGAATTGGCCGGCGTGATGCAGAAGCTCGGGCTCACCAACAAAGGGGTCCATGCCGGCGGCTTCGATTTGACCGAAAAGACTCAGAAACTGCTCCACGAAGGCTTTATCGAATTCACGATCGACCAGCAGCCCTACCTGCAGGGGTTCCTGCCGGCCCTGCAGCTATTCCTGTGGCAGGTCTCCGGGTCCCTGACGGGCCCCGCGGAAGTCGACACGGGCCTGAAATTCATCGACAAAGAAACCGTCACTCCGTACGTCAACTCCAAGAGCCGCTTCGAGGGGACCTCCTCCGAACCGAAAGTCGTTCCGATCCCGGCGGGAACCGCCGCCTAGCCAAGGTCGGCGACCGTGGCCAGCGTGTCAGGGGAGCCGGCGCCGGGAGGGGGGTCGGCTCCGACGTCGAGAGGCAGCTCGGCGCCGACGTCGAGAGACGGGCACGCGACCGCCGCACCGTCTGGATCGGTCCCTCCGGCGGGAGGCCCGGCACGCGCTCACCGGGCCTCCCTACCGCCCAAACAGGCGTTGCTAGAACGCGCGCTCTCGCTGCGCGAGGGCAGCATCATCGTCGTCACGCTGCTCGCCGCGATCTACTTCTCGCTTACAACCAGCACCTTCCTCACCACCTCCAGCTTCAAGACGCTGCTGCCGTTCTTCGCCCCGTTCGCGATCCTCGGCGCGGGCGAGGTGTTCGTGATGATCCTGGGCGAGATCGACCTCTCGATCGGGGCCACGTATCTGTTTGCGCCGCTGCTCTACTACAAGCTGGCGAAGGCCGGGATTCCGTACGTGCCGAGCGTGCTGCTCGCGCTGGTCGGCTGCATGGCGGTCGGCCTCATCAACGGATTCTTCACGGCAATCGTCGGCATCAGCTCGTTTGTGACAACGCTCGGGATGCTGTTCACGATCGAGGGGCTGACACTGATCGTCTCCCATGGCGAGCCGGTCGAACTGCCGGGCGCAAAAGTGACGAGCACGACCGTCAGCGTCCACCATGTGATCAACGGGGCACACATCGTGCTCACCGAAACGGTCAACCACGTCTCGACGTTCGCGAAAGTCCTCGGCGAGGGCACCTACTCGGAGCTGTTCTGGGCGCTCGCGATCGTGATCGTGGGGCAAATCGTGCTGACGTTCACCCGCTGGGGCCTATACACGGTGGCAGTCGGCTCCAACCGGCTGGCCGCCTCCGAGGCCGGGGTGCGGGTGCGCCTGGTGATAGTCCGCAACTTCATCCTCTGCGCCACAGCCGGCGGCTTCGCGGGGATCCTCGAGGCCGTGCGGGCCTCGTCGCTTCAGCCGGACGTCGCCGGCGCCAACGAAATCCTGTTCAAGGGGATCTCGGCGGCGGTGATCGGCGGCACGCTGCTCGCGGGCGGGTCGGGGACCGTCGTGGGCGCGCTGATCGGAGCGCTGTTTTTGGGCGTCCTCAACGACGGGCTGATCCTCAAGGGCGTCAACGCCGACTACCAGCTCTTCTACCTGGGCCTGGCGATCATCCTGGCGATGACCATCAACGTGTACGTGCAGCGCGTGCGCAGGGGCTCTCGAGTTGGCTGATCGGCCCGCGCCGGCGGAGACGATCGTCGGGCCCGTCTCGGCCGCGGATGACGTGCTGCGCGTGGAGCACATCGCCAAGCGCTTCGGCCCGGTGACCGCCCTGCGCGACGTCAACCTGCACCTGCGCAAGGGCGAGGTGCTTGGCCTGCTCGGCGACAACGGCGCCGGCAAGTCGACTTTGATCAAGATCCTCTGCGGCTTTCAGCGTCAGGACGCGGGGCAGATGTTCCTGCACGGTGAGCCCTACCAGCCCAAAAGCGTGGACGACGCGCGCGCTCACGGCATCGACACGGTCTACCAGGACCTCGCGCTGATCGACGAACTGTCGGTCTACCACAACCTGGCGCTGCGCCGCGAGAAGGTGCACCATCCGATCCCGTTCCTCGCCAACCGCGAGATGAAGCGCGACGCCCGCCGTGCCCTCGACGAGATCGGCATCAACATCCCGCGGATCGACGTTGCCGTGGCGCGGCTCTCCGGTGGCCAGCGTCAGGCGATCGCGGTCGCGCGCACGGTCAACTCCGACGCCGACATCATCCTGCTGGACGAGCCGCTGGCGGCGATGGGCGCCAAAGAGGGCGCGCAGATCCTCGATCTCGTCGCGCGCCTGAAGGCGAGCGGCAAGGTCTCCGTCATCATGATCCTCCACAACTACGTGCACGTGTTCGAAGCGTGCGACCGCGTGAGCTTGATCCAGGACGGCGTGATCGCGCTGGACAAGCCCACCGCCGAGACCTCCGTGGAGGAGCTCACCGAGATCGTCGTCAACGAGTACCGCCGCGCGCGCGAAGCCACGCGGGCCGCGGGCGCGGCTTGACGAAGGGCCGCGGCCGCGGGAGGGCTGAGAGGCCGCGGAGGCCGCGGCGTGCCTGAGGAGCCGCGGAGGCCCAAGCGTGTCCTCGCCGCCCTCACACGCGCCCGACGACGGCAGGCACCCTACGATTGCCGGATGCCGGTCCGGTTTTTGCAGATGCAATCTCGTCACGCTCGCGCGGCGTTGATCGCCGCGTTCCTCCTCCCGCCCCTGTGGGTGGCACCCACGGCGGCCGCGAGCTGGTCTGCGCCGGAGCGGCCCACCGGCTGCTCGGCGGCGCTCGCTGCCGCACCGGCTCCATCGATTGTGTTCCCGAGCGCCCAACCAACCGTACTCAGCGGGCCGGGGACGCTGTTGTGGACCGCGCCGCGTGGGTGCTTCGCGGGAGCCAATGCGGGCGAGGCATTCGGTGCGACGTTGGCGGGGGATATCCCGGGCGTGGGTCAACCACTTGGATCCGATCCCGCCGGGCTCGCAGAAGTCTCGGCCACCGCTGGCACCGCCACCGGGCAGATCGTCGCGGTCGGTTCGGGCGCATTCACGGAGGGCACAACCGCGGGCGCGTTCGGCGCGGCCCGACCGCTGGGCGGGCCGGCGGCGCCGGTGGCCACATCCAGCGCCTACCTCGGCGACGTGGCAATCGCCTCCCCGGTGCGCGCCGGGGCAGGCTGGGCGATCGCGGTACGCGTTCAGCGCCACTACAGCGAGTCGCCCATGCACGCGCGGCTGGTGCCGGTCGGTGCCAGCCCGGTCGAAGCGGTCGCCGCGGCGATGGACTACCGCGCCGAAGTCCTGCTCGTGTGGGCCAGCGGCGGCACCGTCTATGCGCGCGAGCTCTCCCCCGCGGGCGCGCCCGGGCCGGTGCGGCGGCTAGGGAATCTCACCGCCGAGTCGCCCGATCTCGAACTGCAAGCGCTGGTCAGCGACGACGGCCACGCAATCGTCGCCTGGCGCAGCCAGTCGGTGGCGCCCGGTGGCGCCCCCACCGCGCCGCCGACAACCACAATCGAGCTGAGCATCTCCAGCGGCGGGCTTTCCTTCAGCGCGCCGCGGGTGCTCGAACGCTTCCGCGACCTCGGCGGCTTCGTCCCCCCAGCCGGCTCACTGCGACTGCTGCGGCTCTCCAGCGAGGCGGTGATGATCGCGTGGACCGGCGTCGACACCCGCCGCTACGTCGTGCGCGCCTCGCCGGTCTCGCTGCGCCGGGGCGCGTGGGCGCCGGTGGTGATCTCCAAAGGCGCGCCTGCGAGCGATGCGGTGCTGGCGGATCTCGCCGCGGGGCCCAACGCCGAAGCCTTTGCTGTGTGGCGTACAGCCCCAAGCTCGAGCAACGGCGCGCCCGACTCGCAGCGGTGGGCGATTCGCGCGGCGCGCGGTCACTACGCCGGACAGGGCGAAGTCTCCTTCGCCATCCCCGAACCCGTCGCCGCTCCCGGCCCCCACGGGCCGCCGACGGTCGCAGTGGATCCGGCGAGCGGTGGGGCGCTGGCCGCGTGGGTCACGCTCGCGGGCGCGGGCGGCGTGGGGCGTGTCGAGTACGCACTGCACGCCGCCGCGCCGCCCTCGGCCTCGGCGGGGGCCGCTGCATCGGCGGGGGCCGCGGGCTCGGCGAGGGCCGCTGCCCCGGCGAGGGCCGCTGCCCCGGTGGGAGCCGCTGCCCCGGTAACGCACACTGCGCGACCAACCACCAGCCACGGCGGTATCGCGCTGTTTGTCGTCCTCGCCGTGCTCGCCGCCCTCGCGCTCGCGGGCGCGCTTTTGCTCGCCGTCCCCACCGTCCGGGGCACATGCGCGCGCGGCGGGGTTGACACCCCGCAATGACTCACCATAGGGCATCGCCAGCGCCCTTGCGAGACGCATTTCGCTCAACCTCGACCATGCATGTCCGCCACGTGACGCAGACGACCGAGCACGTCGGTGGTAGGAGCGACCTTGGCGTTCTCGTAGTCCGACAGCCGGGAAGCCGAGGTGCCAGCCGCTCGGGAGAACTGGCTCAGCGTCATCCCCGTGTTGATGCGCCAGGAGCGGATTTGCGCCGCGTACTCGGCGCGCCCCCGGTGAGCGACGTCCTCGCGCGCGCGAGAGATCGCGCTGCCGATCAGCGCGTCCACACCGTAATGCTCACCCCAACCTGTGACGATCTCGGCAGTCCGTGCGGCGGGGCCCCACGGGTTGTGCCGGATCGTCTGCGCAAGCCGGCGCCAGTCCGACAGCGCTCCGCGGTCGATGACCGTCTCGATCGCCTCTGCCGGCCACTTATCCATCGGCCGGGAGGGGTCGAAGTCGAGGTTGCGAAACCGCACCGTCATCGCATCATCCGCTCCGCGAGATCTGCGAGCACCGCCTTCACCGCCGACCAGTCCTGCCAGCGGGCGTCCAGCGCCTTGTAGTCGGCGAGCTGTGCGGTTACCTCGGCGTCCCGGGGTCGCGGGTCCGCGAGCTGTCTGACGAGTTGCGTCGCGACTGCCTCGGGCCGGCGGTTGAGGTCGGCGTAATAGTCGTCGATGCCCGCCAGCACGGCCGCTGCCTCGTCGAAGCCGATCGCGGTCGCGAGGGCCGCGATGTCGAGGTAGTCTCGAGTTTGGTTGCGGCTGAGAGCAAGCCACGCCTTGATCCGCAGGATCTCCGCCGCGCTCGGCACGACCAGCCGCCTGCCCCCCACCTCAATCTCGACGCTCTCCAGCGGGCGGCCGCGAAGCAGTTGGCGCACCCCGGTCTCGATGCCACCGAGCTCGCCGAGGATGATCTTTCCGGGCTGCGCGCGGGTCATCGACCAATCCCCGAGCGCCTCCAGGTGCTCGAGGATCGTCTCAAAACGCACGGCGAGGTCGGCGATCACATGGTCGTGATCGAACGACTGCCGATGGTGGGCATAGAGCGCCGCCGCCGACCCTCCCACCAGCACCGCGCCGGGAACCAGCTCCTGCAGCTTGGCGGCGCTCTCCAGCACGTCCTCCAGCGACGGCTTCATACCTTTAGATTATCAGATCAGATAACAGCTTTGCCTCCCGGAGGCGGTAGCCGGGTCGACTTGCCCAACCCCGCCAACACGAGCGCGTCGTGCTCGGCCGGCTTCACCTTGCGCAACACCTCGGCCACCTTGCCGTCGGCACCGATGACGAACGTCGTGCGCTCGTTGCCCCAATAGGTCCGCCCGTACATCGACTTCTGCACCCACACGCCATATAACTCGGCGACCGCGTGGTCCTCGTCGGCGAGCAGCGTGAAGTCGAGCGACTGCTTGTCGTGGAACTTCTTGACCTTCTTCACCGGGTCGGGTGAAATCCCCAGCACCCTCGCACCCGCCTTCGCGTAGTCGGCGCGGTGGTCGCGCACGCCGCACGCCTGCGTGGTGCAGCCCGGGGTGTCGGCCTTCGGGTAGAAGTAGACGACCACCGGCTGGCCGCGCAGCTGCGAGAGCGTAACTGGGTTGCCGTCCTGGTCGGGCAGCTCGAAGTCGGGGGCCTTCTCTCCTGGCTCGATCATCGTCATTTGGCTTTCGCCGGCTTGCTCGCCGCCGACCCCACCAGCTCGATCATCTGGGTGTGCTTGGTCTTCTTCGCCTTGCCGAGTTTCAACTCAACGGTCAGCGTCGCCTTCATGCTCGTCACCGACTTCAACTGCTTGCGTGCCGACTTGCCGAGGTGGATGTGAAGCTTGACGAGCTTCTTCGCGGGCACCGCGAAGGAGAGCTTGCCGAGCACCGACGTAGCGCCGCCGTGCTTGGCCGCGAGCGCCAAGCCTTTCACGTGATGTTTGCCGAAGCTGCCGGTGAGCGTCAATTTGCCGGTGCAGGCTTCGAGGCAGCCGATCGTGATCACGATCACCCCTTTGGAGACCGTGACGACCGATGGGAGCTGGACCGGGAGCGTGGCATTGACCTTGCAGCTTGCAGAGCACGGCTGGTTGGGCCCGCCGCCGCCGGAGTGCGCCGGGCGGCCACCTTCGCCGCCGGGTTCGCCGCCTTCGCCCGGCCGTGCCACCTGCTCGAGCACGCCGCTGCCAAGTTCCACCGACCCGCCGCCCGCGACCGCGAAGCTCGGGCCACCTTCGCCGCCCGCGCCGCCGTGGCCGGGGGTGTAGACGTTGCTGTAACTGGAGACCGTGCCTTGGGCGTTGGCGCTCAAGGATCCCGCGCTGCCGGCGCCG
Organism: Solirubrobacteraceae bacterium; assembly: GCA_049510515.1. Lineage (GTDB taxonomy): Bacteria > Actinomycetota > Thermoleophilia > Solirubrobacterales > Solirubrobacteraceae > Palsa-744. The sequence continues at coordinate 12,044 of JBEKYV010000024.1, forward strand.
CCTTCGCCCCCTGGCGAGGTCGCGCTCTTACCGTTCTGACAGCACCACGTGCTTTCGGAGGATCCCCCGTGGCCACCGGCACCACCCTGAGCGCCGGCCGTCGCGTTTCCCTTCTGCCCATTCCAACCATAACCGGTGTCACCATCGGGAAAGCCGCCGCGGCCGCCAAAGCCGCCATTGCCCGGATTCGGTGAGCGTGCCGGCTTCTGGCCTTCGACCACCGCGATCGGTATGTTCGGGCACAGCGCGTTGCGAGGTGTTGAATCCGATGGTGTCAGTGGGGCCGCCATTGTCGGCGAGCTTTGGCACTTCCGGCGCTTCCTTTTCAAGGCTGGGGTCTTCGGAGATGTCGTTGGTCTTTTTCTGATTGGCAAGTTCGCAGCCGAGGTCGGAGACGTCGTTGCCGCCATGGGACGTTGGGAGCTTCCCGGCGCAGGCCCTGCCTTCGTTGTAGGCGATGATGTTGTTGGCGATCGTGCTGACGCCCATGTTCGGCACAGCGCCGTTGTTGAAGCCGGCGAGCGCTCCGCCGCTGCCCGGAGCCGAGTTACCCGAGAGGGTTGAGCGATCGTGCTGTTTTCGACCGTCAGTTCCCCGACGTCTTCGATGCCGCCGCCCTCCACTTCATTCGCGCGGGCGCCAAGCCCGACAATCGTCAGGGGGTACGGTTCGTGTTCGGTCGAGAATTCATGCACGACGCGCAGTGGCCCCTTGGTCAGTGTGTAGGTCCCAGCGGGGAGTTCGATCATCTCCGCTTCCAGTCCGGATCCGCTGAAGGCGGCTTTTTCAGCCGCTTCCGCCACCGCAATCGCCTGGCGCAGCGTACAGGGCGAGGCTTTGGTGCATTCGCTGGCCGCAGCCGTCGTGTCGGCGATCGCCGGGCTTGCAACGAACGTCTGCGCCTGCGCGGTGGGTGCTGCGAACAAGCCGAACACAGCCGCCAGCGCACCAATCGACCTGCCGATCCATGGATGCCGCATCATGCCCCTTGCCTGTCGTCGTTTCGCAGCGATCCGCCATCCCCTGGCCCGCGCTCGCGGCGATGATACATATGGCCCGGGACGCCTCAGGGCGATATTCGGCCGCTGTAGACTCTCGATCGATGCGCATCCTCAAGCGATTCGAACGTCCCGTGCGCTGCCGCGAAGGCCACGTGTTCACGACGATCTGGATCCCCGGAGGCTCGCTGAAGGCCATCAGGATGGGCCGGTGGCGCTGGCAGCGCTGCCCGGTCGGCCGCCACTGGACGTGGGTGCGGCGCATCGATCGCGACTCGGCGGGCTTCGTCGAACTCGGGGCCGCTCGCGCCAAACGCGACATCCGCGTCCCCTGAGGCTCGGCGGCGGCTGCCAGCGCAATGGTTCACGTCGCCGCCGGGCGGCTACAGAGACAAGTGCAGGCGCAGCGCGTCGTCGAGGGAGGTCATCAACCCATCTGACAGCTGGCCAAGCTGCCTGCCGACACGCTCGGCATCGATCGAGCGCACCTGCTCGGCCTGGGCCTTGGAGTCTCGCGGCAAGCCGCCGGCCCCCGCGGGCAGCAGCACCTGGAAAGAGTAGACGCGCTCGACGTTCGAGGTGATCGGCACGACCGTCAATACTCCCCGGCCGAGCCTGGCAGTGGTGCGGTTGGCGACGTCGTTGCTCACGATCACCGCCGGCCGGCGCTTGTTGGCCTCCGCTCCTGGCACGGGGTCGAAATCGACCATGCACACATTACCCCTCTGCATCACACTGCGCCATCGCCCACGACTGCGTCCCATGCGTCCGCTTCGCCGCTCGCGCTCCACTCTGTCCAAGCCTCGGCGTACTCTTCGTCCAACTCGCCGAGACGAAGCGCCCGGATCGCATGATGCACAACCGCCGAGCGCGAGGGATACGCATGAGTGGTGGCGTATGCGTCCAGGAACGCTACATCTTCCCCCGGCAGGCTCACACTGACCTTCATCTCGATGATCCTACTATTCTTCCTACCGTGGGGATCATATGCTCCCGACGCTTGAATCCACAGCTGCCGCTGCATCCAGGGTCGCGGCTACTTCAACAGCCGCGACAGCCGCCGGTCCTTAAGCACCCGGCCCTCGGTTTGGCAGGTGGGGCAGTAGGCGATCACGTAGTCCTCGAAGTGCACCGAGCGCAGCGTGGTGGCACAGCGTGGGCAGGGCTCCCCCTCGTGGCGGTGGATGCGCAGCGGCATCGGCAGCTTGTCGGGGATCGGCAGCTCGATCACGCGCTCGTAGTGCCCGATCGCCGCGCCGAGGATCGCCACGGTCGCCTCGCGCAGACCCCGCGCCTCCTCCTCGGCGAGGTCGGCGCCACGCTTGTAGGGGGAGAGCTGCGCCTCCCACAGGATCTCGTCGACCCACGAGCGCCCGATGCCGGCGATCGTGTGCTGGTCGCGCAGCATCGTGTGCAGCGGGCGGGGCGCGTCGAGCAGCTCTTTGAATCGATCCGGCCCGCCCGGGTCGGGCCACGCTTCGGGGCCGAGGGTCGCGAGCGCCTGGTCGTGGTCGAGCTCCTCGGCGCGCAGCAGCTTCACCCACGCCGCCTGCTTGGAGCCGAACTCGCGCAGGCGCAGCTCGCGGCCGCCGTCGATCCGCACGAGCAGACGCGAGGTACGATCACGAGGCCCGGCATGCTTGTCGTAGAGCTGCAGACGACCCGCGGACATCAGATGGATCAGCAGCGCGAGGCGCTCGGCGCCTCCGTCGTCGATCTCCACAATCAGGTGCTTGCCGCGTCGGCGCACACCCGCGACCACGCGACCCGCCAGCTCGGTGAGCGGCGGGTCTAAGCTTCTCAGAGCGTTTATGCCCGGCGCCAGCGCCGACTCGATCGAGGCCCCGCGCAAGGCGCCATCGAGACGGCGCGCGGTTATCTCGACCTCGGGCAGCTCCGGCATCGCCCTCCCACTCTAGGAGAGCGATGCCGTGCCGCTGAACGCAACGATCAGGACTACGGCGAACTGCGGCGCCTATCGCTGACTCACGGCGCCGGAGTGGCCCCAATCGCAGGCCCTTCGTACTTGGCGCCGGTGGGGCTGGTCCAGCTCACTTTCCAGGACACGCCCGCCGTGCTCGATACGAAGCTCCAGTAGCCGAGCGATTCGGTGGTGGCGGTCTTCAGCACGCGGTACTTCTTGGCGCCGCGCGCCTTGACGAGGATCGTCACCTTGGTGGAGCCTGTCGCCGGGCGCACCAAGCCCCACAGCGAGTAGCCATGGCCCAGCTTGGACACGACCAGCGGAATCGGCCACGCCGAGTACAGCGGCTTGGGGCTGCCGTTGACCTTCTCCAGGCCCGTCTGGAAGCCGACGGTGCCGCCGTGAACGCCCGATCCCGGAGGCCCACCGGTGGGGTCGTCGTGCAGCAGGTATTGCGAGAAGGCCGCCACGCGCGGGTTTTTCCAGGCGATGTATTCGGCGAGCGCGTCGTATTCGGCCTGTTTAGCGAGCGACACGCCCTCGTAGCGGTTGGGCACGCTCTGCACCCCGAACTCGGTGACGTAGATCGGGATGCCCGAGGAGATCGCGCCGGCGCGGGCGGCGCGGTTGAGCGCGTTTTCCAGGCGATAGAGCGTGCCGATCGTGACGTCGTCCTGCTCGGAGGGCACCCACAGGGGGCCCTGCTTCTGAGTGTAGGCGTGGATGGCGTAGCCGTACGCCGGCGGCGCCGACCCGCAGCCGCCCGCCTTCTTGTAGTGGGAGTTGAGGCACAGCGCGCCGCGCAGGAAGGCCAGCGGCGCCACGTCGTGGAGCAGCCCGTCCCGGCGGATTTCGGAGCGGGTAAGGCTGTCGTAGCCGAATGGCGCCGCTTCGCCCATCAGCACCTTGGGGTGCGCGATCCCCGCCGCCTGCAGCCCCGCGTAGCCGGCCTGGTAGAGCGCGCGGTAGATCCGTGGCGAGACGGGCTGGCCGGCGGAGTTGAACTGCGGCTGCAGCGAGGCGATGTCGTTGGGCTCGTTCCAGATCGCAAACAGCGACACCTCCGAGCCGTAGTGCTTGGCCACCGCGACCATGAATTCTTCGAAGTCCTTGGCGTTGGGGCTGCCCAGGCTGGTGTGGTTGGCGCTCGCCCACTTCGGCACGGGCGAGGTGACGGTGAGCAGCACCGGCCATTTCAGTTCCTTCGCCTTGCCCAGCACCCAGTCGTACAGCGACCAGTTGTAGGCGCCGGGGTTGGTCGCTTCGAACTTCGGGCGCTTCCTGCTCCCCGAGGAGGGGGCCACGTAGGACCAGTAGAGCTCCACCCGCAGCGCGTGCACGCCGAGGTGCTCCATCTGCTGGAAGGCGTGTTCGCGCTTGTGCGGTTCGATCAGCACTTTGCCGGCCTCGAAGAAGACGGTTTGGTTGCGCGATGCCAGCGCCGAGGGGGCGCTCACGGCGAGCGCGACAGCGACGAGCAGCAGCAGTGTGAGGAAATGTGGTCTACGGGCTTTGGGGAGGGAGATGGGAGCTTTGGGCATGGTGGCTATGACACGGTGGGGGTGGGGATGTTGCGGTGGTCCTATACCGTGCGGGCCATGAGTTCAGCAGTCGCGCCGGATGACATCGTCGCCACCCACGAGCAGGCGCGCGAGAACGCCCGC
>JBEKYV010000240.1:0-5823 GCA_049510515.1 Solirubrobacteraceae bacterium
CGCCATGTGCGCGAGATCGTGGGCTTTCTCCCGGGCGTGAGCGATTTCGCGGCATTGGCGCTGATGATCACCAGCAAGGGGGCCTATTTCATCGCGGATACCCAGGTGCGGCCGAACCCGAGCGCCGAGGAGCTTGCGGAAATGGCGGCGCTGGCGGCGATCCACGTCCAGCGCTTCAATCTCAAGCCGAAAATCGCGTTCGTGTCACATTCCGATTTTGGAAGTTATGATACCGACTCCTCGCGCAAGATGCGCCGCGCCACCGCGCTCCTGAAGCAGAACCATCCGGAGATCGAGGCCGACGGCGAGATGCAGGGCGATACCGCGCTGTCGGAAGCGGCGCGGAAGCTGATCCTGCCGCACTCGAAGCTGGAAGGTGAAGCCAATATCCTGATCATGCCGAACCTCGACACCGCCAACGTCGCCTATCAGATGATCAAGGCGCTGGCCGACGCGTTGCCGGTGGGGCCGATCCTGATCGGCCCTTCGCGTCCGGCCCATATTCTCACGCCGTCGGTGACCGCCACGAGGTCCTCGATCCGCACGCCGTAGTGGTCGGGGACGTAGACGCCTGGCTCGACCGTCACGATGCTGCCGGCGCGCAGCGGCTGCTCGCCGGCGGTGCGTGAGAGGCGCGGCGCCTCGTGCACCTCCAGGCCCACGCCGTGGCCGAGGCCATGGCCGAAGTGCTCGCCGTGGCCGGCCTGCTCGATCACCGCGCGGGCCACGGCGTCGATCTCTTTGCCGTTGAGGCCCGGACGCACGGCGGCGAGGCCGGCGAGCTGGGCGCTGAGCACCAGCTCGTACACTTCGCGAGCCCCCTCGGGGAGGCGCTCTCCCGTGGCGTAGGTCCGCGTGCAATCCGAGCAGTAGCCCTCAAGCAGCGCGCCCCAGTCGATCGTCACGAGCGTGTCACGCGGGATCGGCTCCGCGCGGGCCTCGGCGTGGGGCAGCGCCGCGTGCGGGCCGGCGGCGATGATCGAGGGAAAGCTCGGGCCGGCGGCGCCGAGGCGGCGCATCCGCAGCTCCAGCTCGATCGCCACGTCGCGCTCGCTGCGGCCGGCGAGGCCCGCTTCGAGCACTTCGCGCAGAGCCGCGTCGGCAAGCTCCGAGGCGGCGCGGATGCGCGCCAGCTCGGCCGGCTGCTTGACTTCGCGCAGTTTCTCCACCTGGTCACCGCAGGGGACTAGCTCCCACCGCTCGTTCAGCAGCTCGCGCAGGCGTTCGTGGCGCTTGACCGTCATCGCGCCCTCCTCGAAGCCCAGCCGGCCGCCGCCGGCGAACAGCTCGGCGAGGTTGGTGCGCGGCGGCTCCGCCTCATCGGCCTCCTCGTCGTCGGCGGGCTTCTCGCGGGGAGACAGCTCGTTGGCGAGCGCCTCCACCAGGTCGATTTTGTAGATCTCGCGCTCGAACAGCTCTGGCACCTGCACGGCGGATTGCGTTTCGTAGCGGAAGTCGCTCAGGAACAGCTTCGGCCCGCTCTCGGCAGCGGCGATCAGCGCGAGGCCGTTGGTGCCGGTGAAGCCAGTTATGTAGCGCAGGTTGACCGGGTTGGTGAGCACCAGCAGATCGGGCTCATCCTCGTGCTCGCGCAGCAGCGCGGCCAGCGCGTGGGTGCGCTCGAGCCCGGGGTCGGCGTGCGAGCGCTCGCTCACCGCCACGCCGATCGATCCCCCACCCGGCTGATCACGCCGCGGCCTCGTCGAGCGCCGCGCGCAGACGCTGCAGGGCGACGCGGTAGCCATCGGGCCCCTGGCCGCTGACCGAGGCGACGCAGAGATCCTCGATCACCGACATCCGCCGCCACGGCTCGCGCGCCTTCACGTCGGAGAGGTGCACCTCGACGGCCGGCAGCGCGGCGATCTCCAGCGCGTCGTGGATCGCCCACGCGTAATGGGTCCACGCGCCGGGGTTGATCACGATCCCGTCGGCGTCGTCGCGCAGCAGATGCAGGCGCTCGACGAGCTCGCTCTCGGAGTTGGTCTGGAAGAAGCGGGCGCGCAGGCCCAGCTCGTCGGCGAAGGCGTCGATGTGCTGCTCCAGCTCGGAGAGGGTCAGCGTGCCGTACTGCGCGGGGTCGCGGCTGCCCAGCATGTTGAGGTTGACCCCGTGCATGACCTCGATGCGGTAGGAGGCGTCGGCCATTTAGGCAGCCTATCTCCTGCCAAGCCTGCAAGTTTGTGATTTTTGCAACTGGTAGGGGCTGAAAAAGTTGTTAATGGCCAGCTGGTGGATCCGCGAAAGCTACGTAACCAACTCGGAGACGGCGGCCCGCACGTCCTGCTCGGCGACCTCGCAGCCGACCCGCACGTCGCCAGGGGCCTCCACGAGCACGAACGGGGTGCTGGCGGCTCCGACGCGCTTCTTGTCGTGCGAGACGGCCGCGACGACCACATCGACGCTCGCGCCCTCCAACGCCACCGGGAGCCCGCGGGCATCCAGCATTTCGTGAACCTGTGCGCGCAGCTGCTCCTGGCCGGAGAGGCGCAGCGCTGCGAGCAGGCCCAGCCCGACCGCCTCCCCGTGGCGGTAGCGCCCGTAGGCGGTGGCGGTCTCGATCGCGTGGCCGACCGTGTGTCCGAGGTTGAGCACCTGGCGGCGGCCGCCGTCGCGCTCGTCCTCGGCGACAACCGCGAGCTTCAGGCGAGCGCATTCGAGGATCGTGCGCGTCTGCGGCACGGCACCCGGGGCTTCGTTGGCGACGCGCTCCCACAGCTCGCCACCTGCTATCAACGCCGTCTTCAGCACCTCCACCCAGCCGGCGCTCAGCTCGGCGGGGGGCAGCGTGCGCAGAGTGTCGGGGTCCACCAGCACCGCTGCGGGCTGGTGGTAGGCGCCCACGTAGTTCTTCGCCTCGGGGAGGTCCACGCCGGTCTTGCCGCCGTAGGCGGAGTCCACCTGGGCAACAAGCGTGGTCGGTATCTGCACGACCGGCACCCCGCGCTGGTAGGTGGCAGCGCAGAAGCCGGCGAGGTCGCCGACGACGCCCCCGCCGAGCGCCACGAGGTGGTCAGCGCGGGTCATGCCGGCGCGCGCCAGCTCGCTCCACACGTGCTCGGCCGTCACGAGCGTCTTCGAGGGCTCACCCGCGGGGACCACGATCGCGTGCGCCGGCTCGCCGGAGAGCATCGTCGTCAGCCCCGCCAGCTCGCCCGGCCCCTCCATGTACAGCACCTCGACCTCGACATCCGTGACGCAGAAGGGGCGCGAGACGGCGTGGTCGAAGGGCCACACGGCCACAAGGCGCTCTTCGGCCGAGACGGGGACGCTCACCGACGGCGAGTGTCCCCCGGCTGCGGTCAGCAGACCAGAGCCGACGAACACCGGGTATTCGCCAGAGGCCGACTCAGCCCACAGCAGCCGGACGTCGGCGACCTCTTCGTACAGCCCGCGCCGCTGCGCGTACAGCGCATCGAACGCTTCACGGTCGCGCGCCAGCGGCCGCTCGGCGCCGTCGCCCCGATGCACGCGCTCCCACGCCACCTCCGGCTCGACCTCGATCAGCGCAGTCGTGTGTCCTGTAAGCGCGGCGCGCACGCGCGCGGAGAGCACGCTGCCGCCGCCGAGCGCGATCACGTCGCCGGCGTCGGCGCGCTCCAGCAGCCCGCACGCAACCTCCTCCTCCGCGGCGCGAAACGCCTCTTCCCCGTGGAGCTCGAACTCCCGGGCGACGGAGTGCCCGAAGCGCTCCACCAGCAGCGCGTCGCCGTCGATCGGTGTGCGTCCCCGCCGCTGCGCCAGCCGGCGGGCAGCGCGCGACTTGCCGGCGCCCATGAAGCCGATCAGGACGAGCGCCAATCGATCCTCTCCTCGTAGGCGCGCACCGCCTGCAGGACGTCGTCGATGTGGTCGCCGCCGAACTTGCGCCGGTAGGCGTCGGCGAGCACCAGCGCAACCATCGCCTCCCCCACCACGCCCGCGGCGGGCACCGTGCAGGAGTCGGTGCGCTCGCGCAGCGCCTCCGCCGGCTCATGCGTTGAGATATCGACCGAGCGCAGCGGCTTGGTGAGCGTCGGCAGTGGCTTCATCGCGCCGCGCACGATCAGCGGCTCACCCGTGCTCATCCCCCCCTCCAGGCCCCCCGCGCGGTTGGTTTCACGGTAGTAGCCGCGCTCGGGCGAGTAGAAGATCTCATCGTGTGCCTGGGAGCCCGGCACCCCGGCGATCTCGAAGCCGGCGCCGATCGAGACGCCCTTCAGCGCCTGGATCGAGAGAATCGCCATCGCCAGACGGCCGTCGAGACGCTCCTCCCAGGAGACGTGCGAGCCGAGGCCGGGCGTCAACCCGAAGGCGATCACCTCGAAGATGCCGCCGAGCGACTCGTTGGCCTTGCGCAGCGCGTCGATCTCGGCGACCATCGCGCGCGTGGCATCTGCGTCGAGGCAGCGCACGGGCGAGTCGTCCACCGCGGCGAAGTCATCGAAACTCAGCTCCCCCTCCCGCTCGGGGGCGCGCACCGAGGCGATCTGCACGACGTGCGAGCGCACCTCCACGCCGAGCGCGCGCAAAAACGCCTTCGCCAAGGCGCCGCCGGCGACGCGCGCCGCCGTCTCGCGCGCGGAGGCCCGCTCGAGGATGTTGCGCACATCGCTCTGCTTGTACTTCCAGGTGCCCACCAGGTCGGCGTGGCCGGGGCGCGGCAGATGCACCTCGGGGACCTCGGCCTGCACCGGCCAGGGGTTCATCCGCTCCTCCCAGTTGGCGTAGTCGCGGTTGGCGACCTGTAGCGCGATCGGGCCGCCGAGCGTGCGCCCGTGGCGCACCCCCGCGGTCACGATCGCCGCGTCGCGCTCGATCTTCATCCGCCCGCCGCGGCCATGTCCGAGCTGGCGGCGCGCCATGTCGGCGTCGATCTCCCCGGCGTGCAGCTCGAGGCCCGCCGGCAGCCCCTCGACGATCGCGGTCAGGCCGGGCCCATGGGACTCGCCGGCGGTTGTCAGGCGCACAATCATTGCGGCCCCAGCATATGGCGTTCGCGGCTGGGCACGGAGGCCCAGCCCCCGGGCGGACGGTGCCCGCGACTATGCGCGCGGATGATCTCCCCCGCCGACCACCAGCCTTGCTGCGCTACCGGTGGTGATGGTGATGATGACGGTGGTGGTGAACGCTCGCGGCGCTCGCGGTGCTCGATTCCTTGGTGATCGTGAGCACCTTCAGTTCGTACGGCACGCTCTGACCGTCCGGTTCCAGGTAGGCCAGTTCCTCGCTCTGCCCCGCTTCGAGGTCGATCGCTTCGCACTGTTCAGCGCTCGGGATGCAGGTCGCCGGGCCTTTGAGGATCGCTTCGCGGCTGAGCGCAAACACCGCGCCCTTGCCGTTGCCGCGCGCGCCGGAGAAGACCAGCCGCACGTCCTGAGCGGAGGGCAGCTGCTGCAGGCGCTTCAGATCGGGGTACGGGGTCAGCTGTGCGAGCTGGCCGGGGGTCGTCGAGAGCACGCCGTACTGCGCACTCACCGCGTACGTGGGCGGCTTGGGCGTCGCTTTCTTCGGCGCAGGCTTTTTCACCGGAGTCGAAGGCGTGGTGCTCGAGCCGCCCGTATTGGTCGACCCGGAGCTGCTTTTTTCGACGCTCGTCGAGCTGGAGCCCGTGGAGGGCGATGACACCGAGGAGGTGTTGCTCTTGACCACCGCCGTCGACGCCGTCTTCGGCAAGGGGAGCGGAATGAACGGGTCGTGCGAGCCCGGCTTGTGGCGGTAGCGTGCGCCTTCGGTCGTCTCCGAGACGGCCGCGTTGGGGTTGGCCTTGGCTTCGCTGACAGCCACATTGACGCCGTGCGAGAGCGGGGAGGGTTTGGGAGTCCCCGCCCCGGCCGAGGGCGTCGA
>JBEKYV010000241.1:0-5814 GCA_049510515.1 Solirubrobacteraceae bacterium
TGCGCTTGGGCAACGGCTTTGCCTGCACTCGCAATTCGTAGCCCAGGCAGTTCATCAGACGCTCCGCCTGACCCAACGTCGGCAGCACCTCCCCTGCCTCCACTCGCGAGACATACGACTGGCTGGTCGCAGCCCGCAACGCCAACGCCTCCTGGCTCAGCCGGCCCTCCCGCAGCCCTCGCAACAGCTCTCCAAATGCCTCCATACCAGAAGTGGTATCCACGCCAAAAATGGTATCAAGGCGCGCTGCTTCGGCGTTGCCGACTTGAGCCCAAGAAGTTACGAGGCCGACTCGGTGGCCGCCTTCGCATCCCCCGCGCCTGACCCCCCACCGTCCAGCCACGGCTCCTGAGCATCGATGCCGGACGTGCGCACACCCGTGCCCTGGCACCACGGGCAGGGGAGTTTGCGGGATTCGCCGCCGAGGGTGGAGAGCACCTGGCCGGTGCCCCGGCAGGGCATGCACTCTGGCTCGCGTTTGGCCATCGGACCGCGAGAATAGCGTTATGGAGATGAGCGCGGCGACCGAGGCACCCCCGGAGCGAGTCCAGACACCGGCGCCCAAGGTACCTGCGGAGCGGGCTCGCACCCTTGTGAGATGGGCCGGCTGGGCAGCTCTTGCCGCGATCACGGCGGGCGCCGCGGTACTGCGCTTCGCCCATCTCGGACAGGTGATCGGCGACCCCTTCTACGACGGCGCCGTACGCAGCATGGGGCTCTCCTGGCACAACTTCTACTTCGGCGCGGTCGAGCCCTCCGGGGCGATCGCGATCGACAAGCCCCCCGTGGACCTGTGGCTGCAGGTGGCGAGCACCAAGCTGCTCGGCTTCGGCTCGGCCGCGTTGAAGACGCCCGAGGCGCTCGCCGGCACGCTCGCGGTGCCACTGCTGTATGCGGCGGTGAGGCCGGTGTTCGGTGTGCGCGCCGGGCTGGTGTCGGCGCTCGCGCTCGCGGTGCTCCCAATCGAGGTGATCACTGCGCGCAGCGACACGATGGACGCTGTGATGATGGCGCTGAGCGTGCTCGCGCTGGCGCTTTTGGTGCGAGCCGCGCGCACTGGGCGCACCGTGTGGCTGCTGGGGGCCGCCGCGGCGCTGGGGATCGCCTTCGACGTAAAGCTGCTGGAGTCGGTCGTGGCGCTGCCGGGGCTGGCGCTGATCGCCTGGCTGGGGCTGCCGGGCGCGCGCCGCAGTCGCGTTGTGCAGCTGGCGCTGGCGACGGTCGTGTACGTGGTGGTCGCACTCGCGTGGCTGACCGGGACGCTGCTGTTCGGGGCGCACGAGCGGCCATGGGCCTACGGCTCTACCAACGGCAGCGCCTGGAACTCGGCGTTCGTCTTCAACGGGCTCGACCGCCTGGAGGGCAAGTCGCTGGAAGGCGCGCAGGTCTCCTACCAGCCCAGCCGCCACTACCCCGAAGCGACGCAGGTCGAGCGCGACGCGATCCCGATCCTGCCACCCTCGCCGACACGCCTGCTCGACCGCATCGGCCCGCTCTCGGGCGAGCGGCTCGGCCTGGAGGCGCTCGCCGGCTTGCTGCTGGGCGGCGCGGCGCTGGTAGCACTGCTGCGGGATCGACGCGCGCGCAGGCGGGAGACGACAGCAACCGACGCGGCTCCCAATCGGCCGCCCGACGGCCAACAACCCGAGCGAAGCCGGGAGACACTCGCCTCCGGCGAGCGGGCGGGTGGGGTCCAAATCATCGGCCAGCGTCTACGCCTCGCGCTGCTCTCAGGCGTGATGCTGTGGCTGGTGTGCGGTATCGCGCTGTTCAGCGACATGAGCCGCCTGCACCCCCGCTACACCGAGGCCGTCACCCCCGCCGTGGCGGCCACGCTCGGGATCGGCCTCGCGTGGGCGACCGAGCGTCGCAGTCGCGACCGCCTACTCGCGCTGAGCATGACGCTGCTCGTGGTGGCGCTGTACGCCGAGCGGCTGCTGTTCGGTACCACCACCGTGTGGTGGATCACCGCAGCCGGCGCGGTGGGTGCGCTGGCGCTCGCCTGGAGCGGCTTCCCCCGCGGCGACACGCCCCGGGTCGGCGTCACCGCGCTGGCGCTCGTCTGCGTGCTGGCGATCCCGCTGTGGGCCTCGCTCAATGCGGTGAGCGAAAACGCCTCGGACACCAACCCCCTCGGCATCCTGCACCACGGCGAGCTGGCCCCGCTCAGCACCTACCTGCGCGCCCACCAGGGCGCCGCCTACTACGAGGTCGCGTTCGACTCCGGCACGAAGATGGGCGAGCTGGTCGAGCGCGACGCCCGCCCGATCCTCGTGCTTACCACGCTCGAAGGCCACGTCTTCACTTCGCTCGCGCGGCTGCGCGCGCTGGTAGCCGCGGGGAAGGTGCGCTACGCCTTCCTCGACGAGGGCTGCGGGCCGCACTCGCCCCCCACCGACCCCGACTGCTCGGCGCCGGCCCGTTGGGTGAGCGAACACGGGACGGACGTCTCCAAGCGGGCGGGGATGCCGCGGCCTGGGATGCTGTGGAGGTTGCCCTGAGCCACGATTGCCCCACCGGCCTGCGCATAGTTGGCCGATCACACTTGGCGGCGGCGAGAACGATCTCAGGTCACCCATGGAAGCGCGACGATCTGGATGCACGGTGCGGAAGCCGCGCCTGGCCGTTCGGGCGGAGACGTCGCCCGCGTTGAGTACGGTACGTCGGCGTGGGTCAAGATTCTCTCCTGGAAGCCCTCGCCTCACAGTCCCGATTGCTGGGCGCCGCCGTGGCGTTGGGTGCCGAGGGCGTGCCCGGCATGTCGGCCTGCGAGCGAGATCTCGGCGCGGCCGAGCTGATCGTGCCGACAGCGCGCGAGCTCAAGCAGCTAAGGCAACGCATTCGATCTGGTGGAGATCCGCTCGGCGATGCGTTCTGTCTGATGCGCACCCCGATCGAACGCAGAGGCCACGGCGCTACCTATACGCCATCGACGATCGTGCAGGCGATGATCGAGTGGGCAGCGCAAGGGCCAGTTCCCTTGCGCGTAGTCGACCCAGGTGCCGGAACTGCCCGCTTCGCCGTCGCAGCAGGTAAGCGGTTCCCAAAAGCGGAGCTGACCTGCATTGAGCTCGACCCTTTGGCAGCGATGCTCGCGCGAGCCAACCTCGCCGTCCACGGGATGGCTGCGCGATCGCAGGTTCTCGTGATGGACTACCGTGGGTATGAGCCGACACCGAGACGGCACGATGGTCGCACCCTGTATATCGGCAACCCACCCTATGTGCGCCACCATGAGATCTCACCGACATGGAAGCGCTGGCTGACGGCTACGGCCCGCGCTCGCGGACACGACGCAAGCCAGCTCGCTGGCTTGCACGTCTACTTCTTCTTGGCGACCGTGCTTCTCGCAGCCCCAGGGGATCGAGGCGCGTTCATCACCGCAGCCGAGTGGCTGGACGTCAACTATGGATCCCTCGTCCGCGATCTCGCGCTCGACGGCCTGGGCGGCCAGGCAATCCACGTCATCGAGCCTACGGCCAAGCCGTTTGAGGACGCCGACACCACCGGCGCGATCCTATGTTTCGAGATCGGCAGCAAACCTCGCGCGGTGCGATTGCGTCGGGCAAAGACCATTGCTGATCTGGGCAACCTTGACAGCGGGCAGCCGATCAGTCGCAACCGCCTAGCCGCGGCGCACCGTTGGACGCCACTCACTCGCGCACTACAGAGAGTGCCAAGTGGCTATATCGAGCTTGGAGAGCTATGCCGTGTGCATCGAGGCGCAGTGACCGGGGCGAATCGCGTGTTCGTGATCGATGCCCTGGGCGATGATTTGCCACCCGAGGTCTTGTTTCCGGCGGTCACTCGGGCGCGCGAGCTTTTCGCTGCCGGCGCTGTGCTGAAGACAACGGCCCAGCTGCGTCACGTGATCGACATCCCGGCCGACCTTGACTGTTTCGAAGATCACGATCGTAAACGGGTTGACCGATTTCTTCGACGCGCCAAGGGGCTCGGCGTTCACAATCGCTACGTCGCGCGTCATCGGAACGCATGGTGGTCGGTGCGCCTCCGCACGCCTGCGCCAATACTCGCTACCTATATGGCACGGCGGGCACCGGCAATCGTCCGCAACGTCGCCGACGCTCACCACATCAACATCGCGCACGGCCTATATCCGCGCGAGCCACTCACGTATAGCCTTTTGGATCGCCTGGCTGATGCACTTCGAGCATCGATCACCGTCGGTGGTGGTCGGACTTACGCGGGAGGCCTGACCAAGTTCGAGCCCCGAGAGATGGAACGTCTAATGATTCCCGATGTGACGGCAGCCGGACCGCCGGCGTGAGCTCTGTTCTACCGCCCAAGTGGACCGCCGAGCAGTTGGAGATCGCTCGCCTCGCTTCCATGACTCTGTTTCGGGAAGAGCGGATGCAGGAGCCATTGGAGCAGTATCTCCAAGCGTTTGATCACCATCGCGGCGCAGTCGAGGCTCTACTGGAGGCGACTGTCGATCTCACGGTTATTGACAGTCCAGCTCTTGACATCCTCACAGACCCGAGCATGCTCACAGCATTGAGGTACCTCGCTGGACCGCCGATCTCCGAGGATGACCTAAAGACACTCGCGGAGGCGAGTCTTGCTCCGTCGCGGCTGCGGAATGACCCGGCGATGGCTCAGCGGGTCATCGAGACGATCCTGATCGGGCTTGACCGACAACGATTCCCGTGGGTCGTCGAGGGTCGAGAGCCCGACACCACCGAGCGTACGGCCGCGACGCTAGCCTCGGCCGCGCTCATGGCGACTCAACGTCTCTCAACGATGAGGCGAAGCGAGGGCAAGGCAAGACAGGAGGACGCGGTACGCAAAGCACTGCTCGCCGATAACTTCGAGGAAGTGCCGACGCGGCAGATAACGACCCTTGCTGACGCCCCAGCGGCCGGTCAGTTCTGCCGCGAGTCGATGTTCGGCAGTCGGAAGGCCGACTTCACGATTGGCCTGTGGGACGGGCGCAAGATGCCGCTTGAGTGCAAGGTGAGCAACAGCTCGACCAACTCTGTAAAGCGGCTCAACAACGATGCCGTGGTGAAGGCAGGTATCTGGATCGGCGAGTTCGGAACCGTCCAGACGGTACCGGCAGCGATGCTCTCCGGGGTGTTCAAGCGCCACAACTTGGAGCAGGCCCAGAGCTTGGGCCTATCACTGTTCTGGGCGTACGCTCTCGACAGATTCCTTGAGTGGATCGAGAGCACAAAGTGACGCTGCCGTAAGGACGAAACTGGATGGGCACCCCCGAGACCCCAACGTCGCTGAAGATCCTCGTGGTCGACGACGAGGAGACCCTGCGCGAGACGCTGACCCGCTCCTTCTCGCGCGAGGGCCACACCGTCGAGGCGGTGGCCTCCGGCACCGAGGCGATCGCGCGCGCCGGCGCAGAGCACTTCGACGTGATCCTGCTCGACGTGGCGCTCGGCCCGGGGCCCAACGGGTATGAGGTGTGCCGCACGCTTCGCGAGCAGCGCAACGTGGTGCCGATCATCATGCTCACCGCCCTGGACACGGAGGCCGACGCGGTGCAGGGGTTGGAGGCCGGCGCCGATGACTATGTAACCAAGCCGTTCGGCCTTGCCGAGCTGCGCAGCCGGGTGCGCGCCGTGCTGCGGCGCTCCGGCCCGCGGGCGCTGGGGCGCGAGACGGTCACCGTGGGCCCGGTGGCGCTCGACCGCGGCCGCCGCGAGGTGACGGTGGGCGGCGAGCCGGTGCGCCTGACCTTCTCCGAGTTCGAGCTGCTCGCGCGGCTGATGTCCGAGCCGGGCCGCCTGCTCAACCGCCAGGAGCTGCTGCGCGCGATCTGGGGTGACTCCGCCTACCGCG
>JBEKYV010000242.1:0-5806 GCA_049510515.1 Solirubrobacteraceae bacterium
CCATGCCCACAGGCAAACGACGTGCCCACGACCATCACTTACTTCTTCTTTCGTACCCCACCCACCGATGCCCACCCAAAACGGCACCAGCATGCCCAAACTCAGCGGCGCTCAACACCGTGATGCCGAGCGCTTGCGCGAGGTCGCACACCTTCACCCACGTCGGGTTACGCAGCCCCCGCTCGATCGCTGAGAGGTACGTGGGGTGCATGTGGGAGTCACCCGCGAGGGATTCAAGCGACAGTCGGCGTGCTCTACGTAGGCGCCCGATCGCGCGCCCCAAGTCCTTGTTTGTGGGTGTCCTTGGCTCGCTCATATGGAGACGAAGCCGAGGGCGTCCAGGTGCCGGGCGCACGGGCTGGCGGAGAACCGCTTGCCCTTCACGCGCACGACATCCTGCTCTTGCAGGCGTTCCAACGCGACGGCGATCGCGTCGGGAGCCACGTCGTACAGCTCGCGGTCGAGGTCGGCGCGGGTCCACGGCTTCGGGTGGTCATCGCGGAGCACCTGCAACACGACCAGACACTGCGTGCCGTCCTGCTCAAGCGGGTCCGTTGGGTTGGTGGTCATCACGCGCCACCTTCTTCCACCTGCTGCAAGAGGCCCGCGAGCTGCCCGGCGCGGACCTTCGCCTCGGCACGTTCGCCGGGGCTCGTCTCCGAGTCGTCATCGACGCCGCGCTCGACCCCGATGCGCGTGAGCAGCGCCCGCACAAGCGCGTCGTGGTGCTCGCGCGCATCGACCTCGACCGGGGACGCCTCGACGGGCTCCAGCCAGCCCACGATGTCGAGCAGCGCGCGCGCACGTTGGGCGCGGTCGAGGCACTCGTTGACCTCTCCGCAAACGTCTCCACGGTCGCGCGGCTCGACGTGCTCGCATATCTCGGCGGCTTGCCCGTGCAGGTCGAAGTAGGCGCCGTCGCGCAGCAGCGGCACAAGCTCCGGCGGGATGGTGATGGTCATGTCGGTTCCTCCTTGTGATTGGAGGCACCGGGGGCGGCTCTAGCGAGGAAGACACCGACCCGTGTCGGTAGGGTGTCTGGCGCGCCGGGAGTTCACGCCCTCGGGGCCACGCCCCCGGCCGTGCGAGCGGCGCGGGGGCACTATGTAGATGTGGGGCGAGCGACTATACACCTGCACCGTTGAATCTGCAATGTATAGACATCACTGTCGTAGACCGGACGGCGCGACGCGCGCGAGGATGCTCGGGATGCCTGCGCCGAATCAACCTGTGGATCAAGCTCTACCAGCCGTACTACGCCGGCTGCGCGAGGCGCGCGGACTATCGCAGGAAGCGACGGCACGGGCGGCGGATATCGCACTCAACACCTACTCACGGATCGAGCGCGGGCAGACATCGCCGTCGTGGCCGACAGTCCGCCAGCTCGCCGACGCGCTCGGCGTAAGCATGGGCGAACTGGGCACCGCGATCGACGCCGAGAACTCCACCCCGCCGTAGTCCCCGATACGCCGATCTGCCAGCTCGCCGAGGCGATCGACCGCGCTATTGGCGAGGCTTGACCGGCCCTCGTGGGCGATCCTACGCGAGCGTGGCGACCTCGGCGACACGCGAGCGAGAACACCAAGGATTGACGCTGCGGCCGGGCGCCACCGGCCGCAGCTACTGCGCCCCGATTGCGCCTAGCTGCCGGAATGCCCCCCAATGGCGCGAGTGCGGGGTCGCCCGGCCCGATCGTATGTTCTGGCAGTAGACCTCGCTCAGCCCGGTCGCGGCTGCCATTGCTACGACTGGTACGCCCTCAAGCGCTTCACGGATAGGCGAGAACTCCCACGATGGTCGGCGCTCGCCCGACCATTCGCGCGCGGCGCGGTGGTGTGCCGCGACCTGGACGCCGCTGGCGCTGACGGGCTTCCCGCTCCCGCCTTGGCGCTGGCGTAGATCATCAAGCAGGGCCGCTGCCTTGCGATCGGCAGCCTGCTTCTCGGCTTGGGTGCGCTCCCGTGCGCATGTGCCGCAGTAGCGGCGCCTTCCTTTGATCGGGGCTCCGCAGTGCTCGCAGGTACGCGGGAGGGACGCCTTGGCAGCAGTCTTGCGGCGCCTGCGATCCGGCGCCCGCTTGTCGATAGAGGCGATCAGGTTGGCGTGCGTAAGCGGTGTAACCATCGGCTCCAAATCGGCTTTGGTGGACGCCTGGAGTGTGTGCGCGACCCGCTCTGTGTGCGGCGCGATCCGCTCGCGCCAGAGAGGCAGGGTGCTTGCAAGCTCGGCGGTGAGCGTCGAGGCGAGTCTGCACGCTCCCTGGCGTGTCTCGCCCAAGTGCTCCATGCTGAGCGTACGCTCGGTGATGAGCGCGAGCACATAGGCATCGACGGACGGGCGTACGGCCTCCATCACGTCGAAGGCCAACGCCGCGCGATCGGTCGCGTGGTCGCGGTCCATGTGGAAGATGCCGAGCGCCGGATCGAGCCCGACCGCGTGGCACGCAAAGGTGGTCTCGGCCGCCAGCAGCGTGTAGAGGTAGTTGAGCAGGGCGTTGGCGGGGTTGGTGGCTGATCGTGGGCCGCCTGTCAAAAGCGACGCGCGCGCTCCGAAGCTGCGCCAGTGCTGGGGCACGCTGTCGCGGCGGGCGTTGCGCCGTGGCTCGACCGTCACCGGCACCGCTTCCCACGCCTGCCAGTAGGCGCCTGCCGCCCGCAGCTCCCCGGCCAACAGACCCGGTATGTCCTGTGCTTCCTCGATCTCCACAAGCCCACGCTCCACCTCGGGCGCGACATCCCGACCGCCGGGCAGCTCACCCAATAGCGACGCCTGACCCTGCACCTTCGCGCGCAGCAACTCGCGGGCAGCATCCACACCCGCGCTCGTTGCCGGCGCCACCGCCTGCGCACGACGCAACCCCGGAACCTCCCGGCCAGCAACCACGGAGGTCGTAAGCAACTGCCCGTCGGCGTCGATATGCACCATCGCCGCGCGAACGTCATGCAGCCACCGCAAAGCATCGAGCGTGACAAAGCCCGTATGGCCGATCACGACAAGCCGCTTGACGCCACCGCTCGCGCGGTGATAGCGCCGGGAGCGGCGCTCACGGCCGATGCCATCCTCGACCACAAGATGACCCCGCTCTACATGGATTCTCAGACCGTAGCCGTAGGCTACGACGACGCCCGCGCCTGGCGAGGCATTACGCTTGGTAGGCATTCGGAACCATTCCTTCCGGGTGTCACGCCCCCCGGGCCGCTCGAACGGTCGCGGGGGGCAACTCGATTTTCTATCGCTAGATCATACCAAGTTTGTCCGCCAAATGTGCGTCTCCAATCGCTTTGACCGCGTACGCGGTCAAAGCGACATAGTGGCGTGGTGCGCAGCCAACGTACTGTGTGAATGAAAGTAGCCCCAGCACACTTAGTGCGTGCCCGATCTCGTTTTCTATGCTGGGGAGCAGTTGTATCAACTTACGCAATTCAGTTTGTATATCCGTATGGCTTGGGATCGCCTGGTAGATATTAGTAAGTTCAAGGTAAGCCTCACGCGCCTCGATTAGCGTTTCATCTGAAGCGGTGTTGGCGAGTTTCACCAATTGCTCAGCATCTATTTTTGGTAGGCCCTCGAATGCCGGCGGATCAGTGGTCGTGAGAGTCGCAAATAGTTTAGTGCTTCCGAGTGCATCAAATACGCGTTTTATATCCGCCGCAGCCTCGGGGTGGCCGTAGAACATCCCGAGATTGGCGCCGACGATGGCCTCCAAGTTACCTCGCGTTCCGAGTGCGTGACTGATAAGCGCTGTACCTTGACCGATGCGGTTGAGGCGGTCCGTAAATACTGGCTCGGCTAGGGCTATGCGATCAATCGTTTTGCAAAGTTGTGGTCCCGACTCGCCAGACTTCGGGGCATCGGGCATCGCTAGGTGGTGCTTTAGCCCTCGACTGGCGGCTGTTGTGATGTCTTTGTCGAGTCGTTTGATCGCTTCGAGATAGCCTAGTCGGACTCGATCTAGCGTGACATGGCGTCGGCGGATGAACAGCACGATCGCCGCCAGTCCGGTCGAGTGGTGCTCGTGTATAAGCTCGGCGACCTCGACCCCAGCCTCGACGTGCTGTATGCCGTAGAGGACCTTGCGGCCAGCGCTGCGCCCCCGACCTGGCCGTGCGGGTTGGGGTAGCAAGCCTTCTTGTAGCCGCTTCTCGATCTGGTACGGCGTTACTTCCCGCCACTGCTCCCCGTGGCGTTCGCGTCCCGTCGCGTTGATCTTCTCGCACAGATCGAGAATCGCCTGGCTCGGTGGTTCTCGGGGCGCCATAGCGTCCATTCTTACAGCTACGTGTGGCAACCGTGGCGAGCTTTAGGGCGGTGACGTTACAAGCCTCCCTCACCGATGAGCAGACAGCGTGACTACAAAGCTGAGTACCGGCGGCGCCAGCAGCGTGCCCGTTCCCGCGGTTTCAGCGGGTACGCCCAACAGCGCAAGTTCTCGCCGAAGATCCTCAGCGCGAAGGGCCTTGGGCGTCTGCCGGAGAGCGCCCGAGCAGCGCGGTCGGACGCGCTGCGGGTGGTACGTAAAGCACGAACGGGCCGTGTCCCGGTCGAGCGAGTTGCGCGAGAAAATCAGCTCCCGGTCGATGTTGTTCGGTGGTGGGCGGGTGATGCTCTCGAACCCACGCACTCGGGGCGGACGTTCGCGCGGCCTGGGGATCGGCTGCTACGCCTGCAACCAATCTTCCTCGCTGACGACGATGGGGTGCGGTTTGTGGAGATTCGTGGGTCAAACGCGGCGAGTCGGGCGCAGCACATTTTCGACGTGCAGTACCGATTCATAGAAGGCGAGGCCAGCGTTGAGGAGCTGGAGGGGATCGCGGGGCAAAGGGTCGCAGGCCGGGTGGTCGAGTCTGACCCGGACCGCTTGGAGGCAATAGCTGACGCTCACGGTGTGGACATCCCCGAAGCGTATAGGGAGATACTTGGATGAGTACCCAATGTCTTTACTGCGCTGGCGATAATGCGCTCAGACATCACCCCACCGGCAGAGACAATCAGGGCAGCTACCTGGACTCGGGATTGATGTTGCCGTTCTGCCATGACCATCACGAGCTGATCCATGACGACTGGCGGACACTGGACATCCAGGACTCCGACTCGGGCGAGAGGAGCGCGCCCCGGCTGTCGTTGGTTGAGCGCGTCGAGCTGCGTCTGCGGCGTCTGGCAGCGACCGCGGGCCGCATAGCGGCAGCGTTCCCTCGGTGCGCCTGGATTGGAGAGCTGGCAAGGAGCTTCAAGCGGTGGGCCGATGAGCTGGCATGTTTTATCGCGGCGTTGGACCGGCGAGACACCGAGTGGCGCTCCGACGGTTCTTTCTTCCCGGCCGTAGTCTGAAGTACGGTGGGGGCGTCGATGGGCGAAACTCTGGCCCATCGGCACCAACGCACCATCTTCGAGTGATGACCTGACCGTCGCGGTTCGCGTGTGGACAACGCGCGCCGTTGCAGCCGAGACCGCGGCAGCGACGGCGGGCTCAGACGGTCGGCCGGTTCGACGCAGGCTTCCAGTCAAGCGCCGATATCCCACCGAGGCATTGATCTTTGACACCGAGACCGAGCCGGGGCCGGCACAGCGGTTGCGGCTGCTGGTTTGGCGGGTGTACCGGGATGCTCCGGGCGAGCCGCCCGGCTATTACTGCGTCGAGGAGGGCATCGCCTACCCCGACGATCTCCCCGAGCGAGACCTCGGAGGGTTTCGCATCCTCAGTGAGTACGCGCCCACCCTCACGGCGGAGGTGGCCCCCGGGTTCGGCGAGTCGGGAGCCGGGGGCGGTCTCACCGTCAAGCCGGTCTCGTGGTGGCTCGAAAAGCGG
>JBEKYV010000243.1:0-5780 GCA_049510515.1 Solirubrobacteraceae bacterium
ACGTAGAAGATCGAGGGCGTGCCGACGTTGCCGTGGTTGGCGAGCGCGTCCCAGCTGGTGGCTGTCTGCTCGTCGGAGAGCTGCAGGGCGCTCTGGATGTTCTCGATGATCCGGCGCCCGCCCGGATGCACCATCCAGTGGTCGATCTCGGCGTGCTTGACACCGTGGCGGCGCAGGAATTTCTCCGCCACCCCGGGCAGCCCCGCGCCCGCCAGGTCGGGCAGCTCGCGCACGAGGTGCAGGTAGGCGTCCTGCTCGGATAACGCGAGGCAGACGGCGTCGAGCGTGCCCCCGATCTGATGGACCTGGGTGGCGAGGATCATCGGTCCGTCGGCACCGGGGTCGGCCGAGAGCACCGCGGCGGCGCAGCCGTCGCCGAAGATCGAGGCGCCGACCGTCTTGGCTCGGGGGTCATCGGCGGTGGCGCGCGTGAGGATGCTGCTCATGCTCTCCGCGCCGACGACCAGGCAGTCGCGCCCGGGGTGCTGGTGGAGCGTCCCCGCGGCCATCCGCATCAGCGGAACCGCGCTCGCGCAGGCCACCCCCGTGACGTGGTACTTGTCGGTCGTCGGCTCCATCTCGTAGTGGTCCACCAGCCGGTGGGCGATCGTCGGCAGGCCGAGCGAGTAGAGGCTGGAGCTCAGCACCGTGCCGATTGTCGCCGGGTCGATCCCGAGCGCGTCGACGGCGCGGATCGAGTGGCGCAGCAGCCGGCTCTCGACCTCCGCCGCGCGCCCCTGCAGGTCGCGGTCAAGGAAGTCGTCGTCCAGCTCGAGGTGGCGCCGCTCGACGCCGCAGCGGGAGAAGATTCCCCCAGCGAACTGGTCGCCGCGCAGCCCCAGCCGGTCGAGGACCTGATCCTGGGTGAGGACGCTATCGCCGTCGGAGACCGCCAGGCCGGCGATCCGCGGGCCCGTCTGGATCGGCAGCCGGTCGGCCCCGGCCACTTCGCTGGCCGCCCGGGCCGTGTCGGCCGTCGCGAGGGGCCCGTCCGCTGGCTCCGTGGGGCGGCCGACCGTCGCCGGGCGTAGGGTGCTGGTGTCGATTGCGCTCAAGCTCTTACCGTGGTGGGTGCGTGGACGTTAGTGTTGTGTTAAGGCCGCGTTGGGAATCGCAACACGACAACAGAATATCGTGAGAACCGGCGTGCCACGCCGCAGTTGCGCTGTGCACGCCGTGCTGCAGCGCCGCCGATGACGCCGACGGGACCTCTACACAAGGAGCGGATGAGTATATGAAGCTGATCGGAGCGGGCCTGCCCCGGACGGGCACCCTGACGCAGAAACTGGCGTTCGAGCAGCTCGGCCTGGCACCGTGCTACCACTGGGTCAACGTGCTCGCCGACCTCGACCAGGTCGAGCTGTGGAACCGCGCGATGGACGGCGAGGGCCCGTGGGATGAGGTCTTCGGCGGCTTCGAGGCGACGGCAGACTGGCCCGGCGGCTATTTCTACAAGGAGCTGATCGAGGTCTACCCCGACGCCAAGGTGCTGCTCAGCACCCGCAAGCCCGAGTCGTGGGAGCCGAGCTTCCGCGAAACGATCGTCGGCCTCACCCACGGCGAGGAGCTGATGCGCCTCCTGGCCAGCGCCCGGGGCGAGATCGACCCCCGCTGGCGGCGCTACCTCGACCTCGTCACGCGGATGTTCTGGGGACCCGAAGGCACGTTCGCCGACGGCTGGCAAGAGCCGGCGCAGCTGATCGAGCAGTTCGAGCGCCACAACGAGGAGGTCAAGCGCACGGTCCCGCCGGAGCGGCTGCTGGTGTGGCACGTCGGCGAAGGGTGGGAGCCGCTGTGCGAGTTCCTCGAAGTCCCCGTCCCGTCCGAGCCGCTCCCGCACGAGAACGACCGCGAGACCTTCTTCGACCGGGTCATCGGCGGCGCGATCGGCGCGCTGCACGAGTGGTATGAGAGCAAGGCGGCGGCCGCCCCGGGTTGAGGCTCAATCCACCGGGCCGGCAGGTACGACCCACTCACACGGCTGTCCGGTTGCCGCCGGGATCGGGTCGAGGTCGACTACTCCCAGAGCTTCTCCGGCAGCCTCGTGAGGTGGATCCCCGCGTGCGCCTTGTAGCGGGCGTTGACGGCGATCAGCAGCGCCGTGAGCGACTCGGTGATGCGGGCCATCTCCAGGCGGCCGCAGTCGACGCAGCGCAGCCCCTCGATCCGCTCGATCAGCGCGGCGGCCTCGCGCTTGTCGGCGCGGACGTCGCCGCAGAGCAGGACGTCCTCGGTGAGCACGTGGTCGAGATCGCTCAGGGAGGCCGCGCTGACGGTGTGCAGGGCGGAGACGACGCGCACGCCCTCGGGCGCCATCTCGGCGGCCTGCTGGGCGGCGGAGCCCTGCCACACGCCGAGCATCCGCGTGGCCTTGCCGCTGTGCGCGGCGGCGAGCGGCACGGTCGCGTCGATCAGCAGCTGGCCGGAGCGCAGCGCCCCCTTGAGGTTGGTGAGCATCTCCGACTGGTTGCGGAAGGGAACGCTCAGGATCACGGTCTCCACGTGCGACACCGCGTCGGCGTTCTCGTACCCGCTGAACGAGCCATCGGGGACCGCGGCCCGCGCGCGCTCGACGGTCTCGGCGGCGCGCTCGGCGCTGCGCGAGCCGATCGCGATCGGCACGCCGGCGCGACCGAGGCGCAGCGCCAGCCCGAAGCCAAGCGCGCCGGAGGCGCCGATGATGCAGACGGGGGCTGGTGGATCGGTCACGCCGCAACCATAGTGGTCGGCGGTCGAGTCGGACGGACGGTGGTGATGTCTTCCAAAACACCCATAACCACTTCACAAAATGAAGGGTTGGGGTCCAAAAAGAACATGTTCAACAACCCGGCGCTCACCCCGCCAGCGAGTCGGCGAACGCAAGCGTCTGCTCTGCCACGCGCGCGCGAGCGGCGGCGTCGTCCATGCGCGTGTCGAGCTGCAGCGTTGCGATCTCGACGGCCGCGAGACCCTCGACTGCCGCGAGGATCTCGGCCGGCTCGTCGCTGACGATCCCGTCGAGCAGCTCGCCGTAGAAGTCGGCGACCCCCCGGGCGCTGCACTCCAGCGCGGCGAACGCCATGAACGAGGCCGTGGGGCCCTTCAGCACCGCCCCGCCCACGATCGGGCTGACGGCGACGAGCGGCGCGTCGGTCTCGAGCAGCGCCTCGCGGAGGCCGGGGATCGCGAGGATCGGGCCGATCGAGGCCAGCGGGTTGGAGGGTCCGATCACGATCGCGCGCGCCCCGGCGATCGCCTCCAGCGCCGCTGGGCTCGGTGCAGCCTCCTCGGCGCCCCGGAACTCCAGGCCCTCGACGAGGCCGGCGGCGCCCATGCGGATCATGAAGTCCTGAAAGGAGCGCCAGCCCTCGGTCGAGCGCACCCACGTGCGGACCGGGTCGTCGCTCGCGGGCAGCACCCGCGCGCCCACGCCGATCGCCGCGTTCAGCCGTTCAAGCGCCGCGGTGGGCGAGAGGCCCTCGGCGAGCAGCCGCGCGCGCTCCGCGCACCACGCGAGGTCGCGGTCTCCGAGGTTGAACCACACGTCGACCCCGAGCGCTCGCAGCCCGTCCATCACGTTGAACGTGTCGCCCTCCAGGCCCCACCCGCGCGCGTCGATCAGGCCAGCCAGCCAGAAGGAGATCAGGTCGGGGTCGGGGGAAACGTACGCCCCGTAGATCTCGATGTCATCGCCGGGGTTGGCGAGCACCGCCAGCCGCTCGGCCCCGACCACGTCCTGCATCCCCCGCGCGAGCTTCGCGCCGCCGGTGCCGCCGGCGAGGACGACGACCTCTCCCGGCCGGGTCATGCGGGGGCGCGGTGGGACACGGAGATCGGCACGCCGAGAACCTTACGGGTTCGCCGCGCCCCGGATCGCGGCTCGCCGGCCAGCCGCTCGCGCAGCGCTGCGAGGTCGGCGCCGGTGTCGATGTCTAGCAGCAGCGAGGGGATCCGCTCGACCCGGCAGGCCACCCCGGCCGCCCGCGCGAGCCCGATGTGGCGCTCGCAGCTGTCCGGCCCAAAGCTCGGCGGAATCGCGCCCGGTGGGGTGAGCAGCAGCCCATTGGTGCCGGTGCCGTGGCGGTCGGGGACGATCACGACCTCGGCCGGGCTGGTGGGCGGGGCCTCCGGCAGCGGCTCGCTGACCTCGCCAACTCCGGCGGGCGGGGCCTCCCGCGCGGCGACCTCAACTGGGTTGGCAGGCCGGGCCTCCAGCAGCGCGGCGAGCTCGCCCGGGTCGAGCGCCGGGCAGTCTCCGGGGATGCACAGTGCCCGCGCGAAGCCCTCCGCCACGGCCCGCTCAATCCCCGCCGTGACCGCGGCGCTCTGCCCCGCCTCGGCGGCGTCCGGCACGACGATCGCCCCGAGGTAGCGCGCCGCGGCGGCGACCGACTCCTCGCACGTCACGACGATCGTGCGCTCGATCGCGGCGCAGTCGCGCAGCGCGCTAAGCACGTCGCCGACCATCGCGCGCGCGAGATCCCGCCGCAGCGGGTCGGCGACGCTCTGGCCGAGGCGTTGCTTGGCTTCGGAGAAGCGCTTGACGGGCAGGATCGCGGCGGTGTGCATCGTCAGTCGAGCCTTTCTGGAATGAGCGCGAGCCCTTCGACACCGGCGGCCGCATGGAGGCGGCGGTCCCAGGTGGCGAGGAGCAGGTCGTCTCGGGGGAGCATGAGGGCCGCGGCGAGGTGCAGGGCGTCCAGGCTGCGCAGTTCGCGCTCGATCGCGAGCTTGGCGGCGTCTTCTGCCAGGCGCTGGTCCACCTCGATCGCCCCGAACGCGGGCCACTCCTCACGTACGGTCTTGGCGGCTGCTGGGCCTGCGCTCAGGCCAACCGCGCGGACGGTCTCCACGAAGCCGACACGACACATGAACCAGCCGTCGGCCCGGTCCATCGCGTCGCGGACGGTGTCGCTGCCGGGCTCGGCGACATAGCGCTTGACCAGCGCGCTCGCATCCAGGTAGAGGTTCAGCGCTCGGTTTCCCGCTCGGCCAGCACCAGCGCCGAAGCGCTGCGGCTGCTCTTCACGAGCCGGGGCGCTCGCCTTGGCCGCGCGTGCGCGGGCGCCACCAGCCGGCCCTGGGCCACCAGCCCGCGCAGGAGGTCGTCCTCGGTTGAGGCACCGGCCGGCACGATGTCGGCGAGCGGCCGGCCGCGGAGGGTCACGCGCACCTGCTGACCGCGAGCAACCGCTCGCAGCGTCTGGCTCAGCGTCGTCTTCAACTCCCGGACTCCCATCTCACGCATGTGGCCACCTTATCAGCGATGAGGCCACAACTCGACATATTCCGCCAGTAAATGGTGGAATATCCTCCATATTGGGACCAGACGAGGACTTGCTTGACGCGCAGGATCGCAGCGGTGCGCATCGTGCTCTGACAATATGACCATATGAGGCTGGAGGGTAAGATCGCACTGATCACCGGGGGCGCGTCGGGCATCGGCGCCGCGACCGCGCGGCGGCTGGCGGCCGAGGGCGCGCGCGTTGCCTTGGGGGACCTCAACGAGGAGGGGGCGAAGGCGGTCGCCGGCGAGCTGGATGGCGTGGGCCTCGCGATGGACGTGACCGACCTCGACTCGATCGCCGCGGCGGTGAAGGCGGCAGAGGAGCGGCTCGGGCCGATCGACGTGCTCGTCAACAACGCCGGCACCGACCTCTTCTCGTTCTTCGTCAAGACCGACCCGGGCCTCTGGGACTTCGTGCTGAACGTCAACCTGCGCGGGGTGATCGCGGTGACGCACGCGGTGCTGCCGGGGATGCAGGAGCGCAGGCAGGGGGCGATCGTCAACGTCTCATCCG
>JBEKYV010000244.1:0-5779 GCA_049510515.1 Solirubrobacteraceae bacterium
CTGAAACGGTCACGCTCGAGGGCAGGCTCACGGCCGAGTGGGCGCCGACCACGTGGTACTTCGAATACGCGCCAGGCGGCAGCTGTCACGGTGCGGGAGCGTCGAGGACGCCCGAAGCGCAGGATACTCACCCGGATGAACCGACCGATGTGAGTGCGTCTGTGGGCGATCTCGAACCGGGCACCGAATACTCGGCTTGTCTGATCGCCGCGAACGCGGTCGGATCGGGGGCCGGCGCGCCGATCTCCTTCATGACCAAGGCGATCCCCCCCAGGGTCGTGTCCGTGGCCGTGGCCGGACAGCCAGGCTCCAGAGAAGCGACGATCGAAGGGCACGTCCTGCCGGGCGCGCGGCAAGCGAAGTGCGAACTGGAGTACGGCGTAACCGAAGCGTACGGCATCCACGTACCATGCAGGGAAGGTCTGGTCGGCTCAAGCGACTCTGACGCCGCTGCGGTCGTGCACGTTACGGGCCTTGAACCCGGCACTGCATACGACTACCGCCTGATCGTCGAAAACTCGAGTGGCCCAAGCGCGCCCAGCGAGGGGAGGGGCACGTTCACGACGCAGACCGCGACGCCGTCGCTGAGCGCCGAGAGCGCCTCGGAAGTGGGCTCCTCCGGCGCCCTGCTTTCAGGTACGGTTGGCCCTGAAGGAGCACGCACGCGCTACTGGTTCGAATACGGGGCGACGGAAGCGCTCGGCCAGAGCACCCCCGGCGGCGAAGTGCCCGCGGGCGTCGGTGTGGTGCCACTGGTGCCCGAAGCGATCTCCGGCCTCACGCCGGGCACGCTCTACCACTACCGCCTGCGGGCCAAGAACCAGTGGCATGAAGCCTTCGGCGAAACGCAGACGTTCACGACCGCGAGCGCACCACCCAGCGGCTCGCCGGGTGGCTCATCGACCACCTCATCCGGCGGATCGTCCACCAATTCGCCCAGCGGCTCGGAGCTGGGAATATCCTTGACGCCGCCCATCGGCCAGTCGCTCGTTCCGACCCTGACACCCGGCGCAACGACGACACCGACGGCGCCGAAGAAGACCGTGAAGCAGGTCGCAAAGTGCAAGCGCAACCAGCGGCGCGAGCGTGGCAGGTGCGTAAAGAAAAAGAAGAAGCGGCGGGCCGTCGGCAAGCGCTCGAGCCCCACCTCGAGCCGGCAGAGGGCAACAAGTTGAGCAAAATGGTGAAGGAGTTCGTCGTCCAAGCCCAGCGGCAGGTCGACCACGGCGGGGCTCATGGTGTGATCCTCCTACGCACGCATGTCGTGCTGATCGCGCTCTTGTGCTGTATGGGTGCGATCGCTGCCACGCCGGCCGGTGCGGTGGGCCTCGCCGGAGGCGGCGATCACTCGTGCGTGCTGCGCTCCAGTGGCCACGTCGATTGCTGGGGCTGGAATCAATACGCACAGTTGGGCGATGGCAACAATGCCAGCAGCGGCACTCCAGTCGAAGTCCAGGGGGTGTCGGGCGCGACCCAGCTCGCGGCGGGCGGCGACGACTCGTGCGTGGTGCTTCCGAGCGGCCACGTCGATTGCTGGGGCTGGAACGGATACGGGCAGCTCGGGGACGGCACCGAAGAAAACGGGCCCGTGGAAAACGGCAGCCTCCCGGTCGAAGTGCAGGGGGTGTCGGATGCGACCCAGGTCGCGGTCGACAACCATTCGTGTGCGCTGCTGTCCACCGGCCACATCGACTGCTGGGGCGCCGGCTACTATGGAGCGCTGGGGAACGGGAAAGAAAAACGCAGCAGCACCCCGGTGGAAGTGCGGGGTATCTCAAACGCGGTGCAGGTCGCGGCAAGCGACGAAAGCTCGTGTGCGTTGCTGTCGGATGGTCACGTCGATTGCTGGGGCAGGAACGAAAACGGGCAGTTGGGGGACGGCACCACCACCAGCAGCAGCGTTCCGGTTGAAGTGCGAGATCTCTCCGACGCCACCCGGGTCTCGGCCGGTGAATCCTACTCGTGCGCTGTGCTGTCCAGTGGCCACATCGACTGCTGGGGCGCCAATTACTATGGACAGCTCGGAGACGGGACAAAGGCAAACAGCAGCACTCCGGTCGAAGTCCAGGGAATCGCCAATGCCACCCGGGTCGTGGCGGGCGAAGGCGTCAGCGAACACTCGTGTGCGTTGCTGTCGAGCGGGCACATCGACTGCTGGGGCAGCAATGAATCCGGACAGCTCGGGAACGGCGTCACCGCCAGCAGCACCACCCCCGTTGAAGTGCAAGGAGTCGCAAACGCCACCGCGGTCACGGCCGGGCGCCACGCCTCATGTGCGTTGCTGTCGGGCGGTCATGTCGAATGTTGGGGCGGGAATGAAGTGGGACAGCTCGGGGAGGGAACGATGGGTGACAGCAGCGTTCCGGTGCAGGCGACGGGCATCTCTGACGCGACCCAAGTCACGGCAGGCGCCTCCCAGTCGTGTGCCACGTTGTCGACTGCTCATCTCGAGTGCTGGGGCGGGAATGGAGCCGGGCAGCTCGGGGACGGGGGCGAAGAAAACAGCGAGACTGAGGTTGAAGTGCGGGGAATCACGAACGGGAGCCAGGTCGCGGCAGGCGGCGAACACTCGTGTGCGTTGCTGTCCACCGGCCACATCGACTGCTGGGGTGGTAACAGATCCGGGCAGCTCGGAGACGGGAGCGAAACGGCCAGCGACACCCCGGTCGAAGTGCAGGGGATCTCCAATGCAACCCAGGTCACGGCGGGCGAATCTCACTCGTGCGCGCTTTTGTCCACCGGCCATGTCGACTGCTGGGGCAACGACGATTTTGGGGACCTCGGGAATGGAAGCGAAACAGACAGCAATACTCCGGTGCAAGTGCAGGGGATCTCGAGTGCGACTCAGGTCGTGGCGGGCAACTACCACTCGTGTGCGTTGCTGTCGAGCGGCCGTGTCGATTGCTGGGGCAACAACGAAGCTGGGCAGCTCGGAGATGAAAGCGAAGCAAACAGCAGCACACCGGTCGAAGCGCGGGGGGTAGCGAACGCGATCCAGGTCACGGCGGGCTACTACCAGTCTTGTGCGCTTTTGTCCACCGGCCATATCGAGTGCTGGGGCGACAACAGGTACGGGGAGCTCGGTGATGGGAGCAAAGAAGACAGCGACGTCCCGGTTGAAGCGCGGGGGGTGTCGAACGCCACCGAGGTCACAGCAGGCAGCGGCCAATCGTGTGCGCTTTTGTCCACCGGTCGTGTGGACTGCTGGGGCGATAACTCTTGGGGGGGCCTTGGTGATGGGAGCGAAGAAGGCAGCGATGTCCCCGTTGAAGTGCAGGCGGTGTCAAACGCCACCGAGGTCGCCGCCGGTAACGGGTACTCGTGTGCGTTGCTGCCTACCGGCCAGGTGGACTGCTGGGGTAGGAATTATTCGGGGGAACTCGGCAACGGGTTGGCGTGGAGCGCAGTGCCCAAGGAAGTCGTGGGACTGAACCCTGGAGAACTATCGGGCTCGGGGCCGAGCGGTCCGTCGGCGGTAACCGGCGGAGCGTCGTCTGTGACGCAGAGCTCGGCGACGTTGGAAGGGTCGGTGAATCCGAACGGCAACGCCGTCACGTCGTGGTGCCGTTTCGAATATGGGCCCAGCGAAACGTACGGGTCCAGCATTGAGTGCCCGGCGACACTCACCGGCGGGTCGAGCGCAGAGGATGTCTCCAGCTCGCTGACGGGCCTCTCCGTGGGCACGAGCTATCATTACAGGATTGTGGCTGTGAACGCCGCGGGCGGCATCAGCTACGGGGCAGATAAAACGTTCAAAACCACACTGAGCCTCTCGGTGAGCGGCCCGCTGGGCGGCGCCTTCGCCGGCAGCCCGATATCAGCCTCCTCGATCTCCGCGATGGTCACGGCCGGGTCCGCTCTGGCCGGCGCGATCACGTTCACGGTGTTCGGCCCACAGTCCTCGCCACCCAGCTCGTGCACCTCCGGCGGCGCCACGGTTGGCACTGCGAGCGTGTCCGGCGGCGGCTCCTACCAGCCATCCGCGGGCTTCATCCCGCCCAGCCCTGGCGATTACTGGTGGTATGCCAGCTACGGCGGGGGTGCCGGCGACCAGCCGGCCAGCTCGACATGCGGGGCGGGCATGGCAGAGACGACCGTCGTGTCCAAAGCCACACTGAGCCTCTCGGTGAGCGGCCCGATGGGCGGGATCGCGGGCAGCCCGATTCCTGCCTCGTCGATCTCCGCGACGCTAGCGGGTGGGTCTGCCCCGACCGGTGCGGTGGCGTTCACGGTGTTCGGCCCGCAGGCCTCGCCCCCCAGCTCGTGCGCCTCGGGTGGCACCACGGTCGGCACCGCGAGCGTCAACGGCAACGGGACGTATCAGCCGTCCGCCGGCTTCACCCCGGCCAGCCCCGGCGAGTACTGGTGGTACGCCAGCTACAGCGGCAGTGCCGGCGATGAACCGGCCAGCTCGGCGTGTGGGGCGTCGATGGCGCAGACGCTTGTGTTCGCCGCACAAGTGACCGGGTCCGGGACAGGGCCCAGCCTGGGGCCCGGGTCGGGTCCCGGTACGGGGACCGGCGCCAAGCAACCCGCTCCCACGCTCTCGCGTGTCGGGCTCGGCTCCAAGCACCTCACCACCGCCAAGAAGGCATTCGCTCTGAAACTCGCCATCTCCCAGGCCGCGACGATCGAGGTGCTCATCGCTGAAACCGTCACTGCTCACAGGCTCAAAGGCGTGTGCAAGCACACGGCCAAGAGGGGCAGCAGGTGCACAACCACGGCCAAGCGACGTACCCTCACGTTCTCCGGCTCGGCGGGCTCGAATACGTTCAAAATCAAGCTCGCCGGCCTCGGCAAGGGCTCCTACACCGCCACGGTCACCGCCGAGAACGCCAACGGCGAGTCGACGCCGATCAAGCTGACTTTCACGATTGCCGACAGGTAGAGGAGTGTCGAGCACACGGCCGGCGGGAGAGCGCGGGGCGATAAGTTTGGGGCGCTGCGGCGGTCACTATAAAAGGTTTCGAGAGCACGGAGGAGCGGGAATGAGCAAGCTGAGAGGATTCGCGAGCGCAGAGGAGTGGGCATGAGCAAGCTGAGACTCAGCATCACGATGTCGCTGGACGGCTATGTCGCAGGTCCCAACCAGAGCGAGGAGAACCCGATCGGAGTTGGGGGGATGGAGCTGCACAAGTGGTTCTTCCCGCTCAAGGCGTTCCGGGAGATGCACGGCGAGCAGGGCGGCGTCACCAACGTCAGTTCTTCGGTTGTGGAGGAGCGCCGCGCCAACATCGGCGCCACGATCATGGGACGCAACATGTTCGGCGGCGGCACCGGACCGTGGGGCGAGGATCCGTGGCGAGGCTGGTGGGGGGAGGACCCGCCCTACCACCATCCGGTGTTCGTGCTCACTCACCACGCGCGCGAGCCGCTCGAGATGCTGGGCGGCACCACCTTCTATTTCGTGACCGACGGAATCGAGTCGGCGCTCGCCCAGGCCAAGGACGTCGTCCAGGGGCAGGACATCTGGCTTGCCGGGGGCGCGTCGGCGGTCAACCAATACCTCGCTGCCGGCCTCGTCGAGGAGATCGACATCTCGATCGCGCCCGTGATCATGGCCGGCGGCGAGCGCCTGTTCGAGGGGCTCCAGCGCGGGGCGCTCGAGCTGACGCAGATCCGGGCCGTCGATGCACCCGGCGTCACACATATCAAGTATCAGGTCGGCTGAATTACGAGATCGAGGCAGTCTCATATTCCGGCGGACTGCGGGCGTGACGCGGCGCGTCCGAGCAGATAAGGCACGATTTGGTGATGGAGGGGTTGGGTCGCCGCCCAG
>JBEKYV010000245.1:0-5766 GCA_049510515.1 Solirubrobacteraceae bacterium
TTGCCGAGGTGCGCGACCCCGAAGAATCCAAGAGCTTCCCGGTGTCGGGCTCGGTGCACCACTCCTCGGCGGCCACCCCCGCCAAAGTGGGGGAAGAATTCGTCGCTCCCGGCGCACAATCCAACGCCGAAGTGCGAGCTGAGCTGGGCCATATGCACGCGATCGAAAGCGCCGCCCGCGCGCAGGCCCATGCGACCGTCGCGACGGTGCCCGGCGGGGACTCCGTCGGCGGCAACGGCACGATCCCGATCCCCGTTGGCATCCCCGAAGTGGTGCAGCGGGTGATCGCCGGCGCCAACGCAATCGCCGACTTTCCTTACGTGTACGGCGGCGGGCATGCCTCGTTCGTCAGCAACTCCTACGACTGCTCCGGTTCGGTCTCCTATGCACTCGCCGCCGGTAGTTTGCTGAGCGCGCCGGAGACCTCCGGTACGCTGGAGAGCTGGGGCGAACCGGGGCCGGGGAAGTGGATCACGATCTACGCCAACGCAGGGCACGTCTACATGTACGTGAACGTCGGCGGGCGCTGGATGCGCTTCGACACCGTCGGGCGCTCCGGCCCCTACGCCTCGCGCTGGCAGCCGGAAATCCGCTCCAACGCGGGGTTCGTGGCGCGGCATCCGCCGGGGTTTTAGGGGCCCGGCCGGTCGGCGTGAGCGGGCAGTTTCCGCCGGAGTGGACAAGCCCTGAGCCGACCTCAGTGATGCAGTTCGACGGTGCTTATCACGGTGGTGAACAGCGGGGTCTGCGAGTTGGCGTTGTGCGCGGTGAGGCGCAGCGTTAGCTTCACCTTCTTTGCTCGGCGCAGGTGCTTGGCGACGCTCTTTGAGAATTTGATCCTCACCGAGCTCTTGCCGGCCTTGGTGGTAACCAGCAGCGCGTGGCCGATCACCAGCGACCGCGGCGAGCCGGCAGGCAGGTTGGTGGCGGCCGGGCCCGAGATCCCGAGATGGTGGGCAGTGGCTGATTCAAGCAATACTTCGAAGCGGCCAGCGACCTGCTCGTTGACGGTGTAGCGGACCACCAGGCCGTTCTTTGCCACCTGCTTGAGCGAGCTGGACACGGCTGCCGCCGTGGCAATCGGGCCAGGCACGGAGGGGATGGAGGAGGAGTTGCCCGACCCTCCCGAGCCGCCTGGGGCGTTGTTCGCGCCAGTGTTCGATGAGCCGCCGCTGCCCGGTGGAGGTGGCGGGGGCGGACCCACAACCGTGATCGGCTCGGCGACGCTGGCGGTGTTGCCGCCCGTGTCGGTGACGGTCAGCGTGACACTATAGGTCCCGCCATAGCGGTAGGAATGGAAGGTGCTCGCCGCACAGGGGGTCTGCCAGGGAAGTTCGCACGGAGACGTTTCAGGGGAGTTAAGCGACGGAGCCCCGGGCGCGACACCTGTGATTTCGGCGGTTTCGTCACCGAAGTTCCATTTATATGTCGCGTATTTGGCTTCCTCCGCGCCGGTCGTCTTTGAGTAGCCAATGTCGTCGTTGAGGGTGATGTCGGACTCCATGCCGTCGAACCCAACCAGTTCGCCCGCGTTGACCGTGTTGGGGGCGGTGAATTTCGGAGCAAGGGCGATGCCGCTCAGACAGGGTATCGCTGGATAGGGAAGCCGGAAAGCCGCGAGATTGAAGGCGTCGTTGAGGTAGTATTTGTCTTCGCCCAACGACTGGTTTGACAGCCAGCCCGCGACTGTCTTGGGGTTCGCTCCGGCGTTGCCAGTGGCGGCGAAGAAGAAGTTGCGGCACTCGTCGGTGACTTCGTCACCAACCGGATCCTGCCAGGCGTTTAGTAGCGGGTTGGTGACGATGTCCTGTTGCTCGACAGCAATCTGGTTGATGATGAGGTCGGCCAGGCCCGTGTCAAAGGTGCCATCCGGGCCGCGTACGGAGCCAAGCTGGTTGGGCTCCTGCTCGTGGGGTTTTTCGAGGCCCAGTTCCTTCGCTTCTTCGATTTCCCGTTGTTCCTTTTTCGACTTTTCGTCGAATTCTTCCTGTTCCTTGGCCGTACGGATTTTTGTGTGCTCCTTTTCGCCGAGTTCGCCGTCGTTTGTTTTCGTGTCGGGCGCGAAACCGCCGTCCTGGCAATCGAATCCCTGTGTGTTGTCGACCGCCGACACATGGTAGTCGCCCTCCCCGCCCGCAACCCAAGGGATCACGGCATACAAGATCGTGTCGCCGTCGCCGCTTTCGGGGTTGGTAGGGCTTATTGCAGAGTGATAGCTGCAGAAGCTTTCTCTATAGTCGGCGTAGCTAGCGGGCGGTTTGCCGAGCGGAGTGAGTTTGGTCGGTTCGACCGGGGGTTCGTCTGTGTCGGTTTCGCCCTTTTTTTCGTCGTTGAGTTTTTCGGCTTCGTACTGTTTCTTTTCCTTTTCGTACGTTTCCTTTTCTTCTTCGTACTTGCCCAGACGTTCCGGGTAGGTGTTCTTTTCTTCTTCATAGGTCGCGATTTCGGTGATCGTGCCGTCGAAGTCCGAGCAGCGACCGGAGGGCCCGCCCGCATCCAAGCAGGCGGTGACTCCCGGAGGGGTAAGCAGGTAGAAGATCGAGCCCATGCCCTTTTGCAGGCCGTGCTGCGCGATAAAGGTCTCGAGCTGGGCTTTGATCTGTGCATCGGTTAGGCAAACTGTGCCGCCCCCTTCCAGCAGTGGAATGCCGTATACCCATCGGTGCGGGTCCGTGCAGCCCGAGATGGCCGGATAGGGATTGGTGTCGGTGTAGGCGCCATGAAAGATGGAGCGACTGGTCGCCGGCCGGTTGGTCTCGTCGGTGTACTGCGAGTCCACGGCGAATACGCTGCTCAGTTGACCGTCGGCGGACCCAATGTTCGCCATGAACCCGTCGATCAATCCCTGCCAGTCACCGTGGTAGTAGTCCTGTGGATCCCAGTAGATCAAATAGGTCGCGGCCGAGTGCAGCACGGGGCCGGGCTGGGCGAGGTCACTGGGGTTGTTGGCAAAGCTGAGGGCCGGCAAGTTCGTTTCCGCTTCGCCGTCGTCTAGCCCGTTCAACTTGACGTCGCCTTCCCAGTAATGGGAGACTTCACGGGGCTGCAAGCCCACCTTCACTTCTTCGACGCCCGAACCGGTGGGCACTGTGGCAACCTTGGCGCTCACGGGCACCGCGATGAGGAGCCAGAGTCCGGCCATTGCGGCGAGGGCAAACATCAGCCGGCGCGCGACGTGCGGCATCGAACGGAAGCGGAGACAGAGCGTCACGAGACCTACATCGGCATCCCACCCGGCTCTCATTAGCGTTGCTGGACGAGAGCACGAGCGCCAGGCGAACGCGGGCTGTCGCGGGTTGGTGGCCGCCCTCAGCGCGAGAACAGCGCGGCCTGCCCCTGCCCTACCCCCACGCACAGCGTGGCGAGGCCGAGGTGGGCGTCGCGGCGACGTAGCTCGTGCGCGAGGCTGACGACGAGGCGCGCGCCGCTCATGCCGAGCGGATGCCCGATCGCGATCGCGCCGCCGTTGACGTTCACGCGCGCCGGGTCCAGCCCCAGCTCGCGGATCACCGCAAGGCTCTGCGAGGCGAACGCCTCGTTGAGCTCCACGAGGTCGATCTGCTCCACGGCGGTGCCGGTGCGCTTGAGCAGCTTGCGCACCGCGGGGATCGGGCCGATCCCCATCACCCGCGGATCGACCCCGGCGGAGGCCGAGCCTGCGAAGCGCAACAGCGGTTCGGCGCCGAGTCTCTCCGCCATCGCGGCGCTCGCGATCACCAGCGCCGCCGCGCCGTCGTTGACGCCGCTGGAGTTGCCAGCCGTCACCGTCCCTCCGTCGCGGAACACCGTGCGCAACTTCGCCAGCGCCTCGGAGGTCGAGCTCGGGCGCGGGTGCTCGTCGCGCACGCACTCCCCCACCGGCACCAGTTCCTCGGCGAAGCGCCCGGCCGCGTCCGCCTCCGCCCAGCGACGCTGGCTCTCCAGCGCGAACGCGTCCTGGTCCTCGCGTGAGACGCCCCAACGCTCGGCGACGTTCTCGCCCGTCTCGCCCATGCTCTCCAGCGGGAAGCGCTCCGCCATCGCGGGGTTGGGAAAGCGCCAGCCGATCGTCGTGTCGTACACCGTGCGCTCGCCACGCGCCCACGCCTTCTCGTCCTTGCCCTGCACGAGCGGCGCGCGGGTCATCGATTCCACGCCGCCCGCCACCGCGAGCTCGATCTCGCCGGCGCGGATCGCCTGGCAGGCGCACACCACCGCGGCCAGCCCGGACGCGCACAGCCGGTTGACGGTGATGCCGGGGATCTCCTGGGGCAGGCCCGCGAGCAGCAGCGCCATACGGGCGACGTTGCGGTTGTCCTCGCCCGCCTGGTTGGCGCAGCCAAGGTACACCTCCTCGATCTCGCTCGGATCGAGGCTCGGCACGCGCTCAACGACAGCGCGCAGCGCGATCGCCGCGAGGTCGTCGGGGCGCACCTGGGCGAGCGCACCGCCGTAGCGCCCCACGGGCGTGCGCACGGCGGCGAGGATCACTGGTTCGGGGGTCGCTGTCATGGTTCCACGGATCGGGGGCCGCCAGAATATCGGTTAGTGGCCACGGACCCCGAGCAGCTTGCGCGCTTCAGCCGGCGTGGCCACGTGGCGCCCGACCTGCTCCGCGAGATCGACGACCCGTTCAACCAGCTGCACGTTGCTGCGCGCCAGCTCTCCGCGGCGGTAGTACACGTTGTCCTCCAACCCCGTCCGCACATGCCCTCCGTAGAGCAGGCTCAACACATTGACCTCCAGCTGGTGGCGTCCGATCCCCAACATGCTCCACCTGGCGCCCTCCGGCAACCGGCTGAGCAGGTAGCCGATTGTCTGCAAGTCGGGAGCTGCGCCACCGGGAACTCCAATGCACAACTGCCAGAAGCCGGGGCCACGGATCAGCCCTTCGCCGATCAGCCGCAGCCCGTTGCGGATCATGCCACTGTCGAACGTCTCGATCTCCACAGCGACCTCGAGCTCACGCATCCTGGCGGCCGCGGGTCTCAAGAAGGTCGAGTAGGGGTTGCTGAAGACCCAATCGTCGCCAAGGTTGACCGAGCCGCAGTCGAGCGTCGCCATCTCCGGCGCCAACTCGATACAGGCGAGGCGTTCCTCGATCCCAGCGCGCCCGCCGGCGCTGCCGGTGCTGAGGTTGATGATCGCCTCGCAATCCTGCTCCCTGATGCGCTCGATGAGGCTGCGAAAGAGCGCCACGTCCTGCGTCGGGGTGCCGGACTCATCACGAGCGTGCAGGTGGATGATCGCCGCCCCGGCGCGCCAGCTCTCCACCGCCGCCTCCACAATCTGATCTGGCGTGAGCGGAAGATGGGAGGACTGCTTCCCTGATGCGATGCTGCCTGTAACCGCAGCGGTGATCATCACGGGGTCGGTCATCTCCCGCATTAAGGTATAGGCCTGATGGCCACACCGCCCAAGGTGACCTACGAGACCTTCGCCGCCGGCGAGCAGGACGCCCGCGCGTTCAGTGCCGCACTGGAGTCGCTGGCCGGTCAGCTGGGCGAGCAGTATCCCTTTTACATCGACGGCGTCGCTCACACCGGCGACGGGTGGGTGCCGGAGCACTCGCCCGGCGACCGCCGGGTGCTGGTCGGAAGCTTCGCCACCGCCTCGCTCGACGACCTCGATCGCGCCGTCGCTGTCGCGCGAAGCTTTGCGGGCGAGTGGGCGGCCCTCGATTGGCGCGAGCGGGTGCGGATCGTCGGCGGAGTCTCGGCCGCGATCGGCGAGCGGCGCCACGAACTCGCGGCGATCCTCGCGCACGAGATCGGCAAGCCGCTGTTG
>JBEKYV010000246.1:0-5746 GCA_049510515.1 Solirubrobacteraceae bacterium
CCCCCATCAGCGAGGTGAGTCTGCGCGCACCGATCTCCAGCCCCACCGTCTGCAGCGAGTCGACGCCGATCGCTTCAGCCACCGGCGCGGGCAGCGCGAGTACGCGCAGCGTCCCCAGCTGGGTGGCGGTGAAGCCCTGCAGCAGCGTGCCGCCGAGGTTGGCGTAGCGCGGGTCGCTGGCGATCAGTTCGACGGTGCGCCGTCCATGCGGGCCGATCACGGTGGCCCGCGCTTCGAGCACCGGCTCGACGCCGCTGACGCCGGGTAGGCTCTGCACCCGACCGAGCAGCCGCTGGTCAAAGCCCTGGGGGTCGCGCGCCAGCAGCTGCAGGCTGGCGCGACCGACGATCCCGTTGGAGAGCTGGCGGATCGAGCCGTCGAGGCTGGTGCTGGCCACCTGCGAGGCGAACAGCAGCGCGACGCCGACGGCGATCCCGAGGATCGCGAGCAGCTCCTGCACGAGCACCAGCCGCGCACGCAGGCGGGCCCGGTAGATGTAGAGGATCGCCCACGGCGCCATCCCCTTACCGCCACGCCGGTGGAGCGCTCGCGATCGGCTCATCCACCACCGCGGCTCCTCCGGCTCCTGCCCGCTGTCCACCAGTGCCGCCACCCGTGGATCCAGGTTGAGAGCTCATCGCCGGCGGGCGTCACGCAGAGTCGGCTCCGAGCTGCGCGGAAAGTCGATCACGTTCTCCAACCTCTGCGCGGGGGCCTCCGCTGAGAGCGGTGGCAGCGGCCACATCGGCGAAAGGCGCCCATCGGCGAGCGACAGCACGCGGTGCGAGCAGAGCGCCGCCTCGGGGTCGGAGACCGCCATCAGCACCGCGATCTCGCGGTCTTCGGCGAGCGTGCGCACCAGCCGTGCCAGCTCGTCGGTCTCGCGCATTCCAAGCCCGTCGAGCACATCGTCGATCAACAGCAGCCGCGGCGCGCCTGCGATCGCCTGCGCGAGCTCCACCAGTGCGCGCTCCCAGTCGGAGAGCTCCTCCCAGTGGCGCTCGGCACAGCGGGTGGCGCCCACCAGCGCGAGCGCCTCGATCGCGTGCGAGCGCACCTCACGGCGGCGGCTGCGCCGGCCGATCGCCAGGCGCATCGCCACATAGTCGAGCATCTGCACGTCCAGGCCCGGGCCGAGCCGGCCCGCGAGCCCGATCTGCTCACGCAGCAGCCGCGCGTGCGCCTGATCGCTGAGACCGTCAAGCGGGCGTCCGCCTACCAGCACCCGGCCCTCGTCCGCCGCCACCATGCCGGCGGCGATCCGCAGCAAGGTGGTCTTGCCCTGGCCGCGCATCGCCACCACCGCAACCACCTCGCCCGCGGCGATCTCAAGCGTGGCGTCGCGCAGCAGCCAGGATGAGCGCTCGCCACGGCGGTAGCGCTTGCCGACGCCCTCCAACGAGAGCAGCGGGCTCATGCCCGGGCGGCTCTCGCGGGAGCTTGGACGTCCTCCGGGTTGGCGCGGCTCTGAATCTCTTCCATCGGGTCCCCCACCTCAGCGCCCATCTCTTCCAGGCGCGCGCGCAGCCGCTCCAGGCGCTTGAAGCGCATCCCCCACATCGCCGCTTCGTCGCGCAGCACCGCCTGGCGGGCCAGCTCCGACCATCGCTGTGCACCGGTGAGGCGGCGCGGCGCGAGGAGCTCGGCGGCGCTGAGGCGGCCCTGCGCAGCGGCAAACATGCTCGCGCAGGCCCGTTCCTCGGCGCAGATCGCCTCGATCAGCCGCGGCAGGTCATCGGGCCCGCAGAAGGCGATCTTCGCCTGCAGCTCCTCGCGCAGCGCCGGGGCGGCGGTCGAGCTCGAACGCAGCCACGCGCTGAAGTGCGCCACCCCCTGCGGCGTGGCTTCGTAGCGCTCCTCGTGCTCCTCCTCGCCGGGAGCGTGATCGTCGGGGACCACCCGCACGAGCCCCTGGCGGGCGAGCCTGGCGAGCGCGTTGTGGCCGGTCGAACGGGTGAACTGCGCGGAGCGGAAGCGCTCCACCAGCCGCCGGCCGAGCTGCGAGGCGCTGTCAGGCTGCTCGATCACCAGGCCCAGCACGGCCTCCCCAGCCGATAGTCCAACTGTTCGCTTGCGTGGCATGCAGGGACGGTACAACAAACCGGGACGGACTGCCGCTTTTACGGAACCATCTTTATAGATTGGGCATTTGTTAGACGTGACGCGTAGCAACTCTCAACCCATCGGTGCCTGCCGCCGCAGACAAGCATCTGCGTCAGGGAGCCGCCCCCCGGTGTGGCAATCTTCCTTGCCGATGCGCAACCACGAGCAGAAATCAGTGTTAGGGATGGACGTGCACTTGCACCGTCCCCGTGGGCCCGTCCCCAGAGAGTCGTTGGCAGCCTTCCGCGCCGTGAGCGCGGCCGGGGCGTTGCTGTGCGCGGTGCTGCTGGCCTGTTTGGCGGCCTCCCCGGCCGGCGCGGCACCTGCGCTGAGCTGGAGCACGGCCGAAATCGACACCACGGCTCTGACCGGTGTCTCGTGCGCCTCGGCGTCGTTGTGCGTGGCGGTCGACGGTGCGGGCCATGCGCGGGTCAGCACGAGCCCTGCCGGCGGCGCCTCGGCATGGCATCTCACAGAAATTCCAGGCGCGGGGGCGCTAACCGCGGTCTCCTGCCCCTCAAGCTCGCTCTGCGTGGCGGTTGATGCGAGTGGCGACGCGGCGATCAGCACCAACCCTGTTGGCGGCAGCTCGATGTGGCACACCACGGGGATTCCCGGTGCGGGGCCGCTCACCGGGGTCTCCTGCGCCTCCAACTCCCTCTGCGTGGCGGTGGATGGGAGCGGCAACGCATTCGTAAGCTTCAACCCAGGCGCCGGCGGGGGCGCAGGCGCGACCTGGACGAAAGTGGGAATCGACCCGGGGCAGGCGTTGACATCAGTGTCGTGCGTCGCAGGCCCACTGTGCGTCGCGGTGGACAAAACGGGCGAGGTACTGGCGAGCAGCGAACCGGCGGGATCGTGGGTCACGCGCCAGATCGACAACTCCCCCCTACTCGCGGTTTCCTGCGCCTCCACACCGGCCGGCGTGTGCGTGGCCGTCGACGCAGCCGGCGCGGCGCTGGCCAGCGGGAACCCCGGCGCCGGCCTGCCCGGCACCTCCACCGCCACCTGGAGTGCGACTCCGCTCGGGCCGACTGGTGGTGCGCCGACAGCCGCCTCCTGCGCCGCGGCGGGACTCTGCGTGCTGAGCACCAGCAACGGCGGCGCCTACATCGGCGACGACCCCACCGCGGCGGCACCGTCGTGGGAATCCGCTCCGATCGACTCCCCCACCAAGCTCACCGGGGTCTCGTGCGTGTCCGAAGGCATGTGCGCGGCCGTCGACAACGCCGGTCGGGTGCTCGTCACGCATGTCCCCGCGCCGGCCGTCGCCACCGGCACGCCGAGCGTGAGCGAAACCACCGCGACGGACACCGGCACGGTGGACACCAACGACGCGGCGATTGCGAGCTGCCGCTTCGAATACGGCACGAGCGAAGCGTACGGGCAGAGCGCGCCATGCTCGGGCACGCTCGCCGCCGGCAGCGCCAACCAGCCCGTCAGCGCAGCGCTGAGCGGATTGGCGGCCAACGTCACCTACGACTACCGCCTGAGCGCGGTGAGCGCCAGCGGCGAAGCGCGCACCACGAACGCGACCCTCAAGACGACATCCCCTCCGCTGGTGCAGCCGCACCCCTCGATCGGTGGGATCCCCGCGCCCGGGCAGCGCCTGACGTGCAAATCTGGCGTGAGTGGCAGCGGCGCGAGCAGCGCGACACTGGGCTATGCGTGGCTGCGCGACACCAGGGGGATCTCCGGCGCGAGCGGCTCGAGCTACGTGGTGGCGAGCGCCGACGTCACCCACCACCTGCAGTGCCGCGTGACCGCCACCAACGCCGGTGGTAGCGCGAGCGCGACAAGCTCCTTCGTGACCGTGCCGGCGGGCGGGATCGGCGCGATCTCCGAGACCCAGGTGGGGACCCCGCGCGTGGCGGGCCGTACGGTGAGCGTGCCGCTGACCTGCTCGGGGCAGGCCGCGGGGAGCTGCACGATAACTGTGCGCCTCACAGTTCTCGAGACGCTGCGCGGGAATCGCGTGATCGCCGTGGCGGCGCGACGCACCGCTCGCCTCGCCAGCGCGACGGCGGCCGCGCGTCACACCTCGCACAAGACGGTGACCGTCGGCGCGGTCACCGTGCACGTGCCGGCGGGCCAGCGACGCACGGTCACGGTCGCCCTGAACACGACCGGCAGGCGCCTGCTGGCGAGCTTGCGCAAGCTCACCGCGAAGCTCTCGGTGAGTGGCACCGTGGTCGGTGCGATCAGCGCTCAGCTGCGCAGCGCCACGGTGACGCTGGGCGGGGCCAGCAAGGCATCCTCCCGCAAGGCATCGGCCGGTAAAGCTCGCTCCCATCGAGGCCGGTGAGCGCGGCGCTGGACAGGCCGCGCCTCACGATCCCCTGCGCGCTGGTGGGGGCGATGATGTGTGCGGTGTTGCTCGCGCCTCCCGCGGCATTGGCGCACACCGCCCCCCACCGCAGCGACCGCTCGACCAGGGCTCCCCACCGCCCGCGGGCCGCCCGCCACACCGCCGCCAGACAGGCCGGCGGCGCGGCCACACCGGTGGGCGTGCTGGCGCCCACGCCATACATGGGCTGGGATACCTACTTCGCGTTTGGCTCGCACTACAACGAGGCGACGATCCTCGAGCAGGCCAGCCAGATGCGCACGAGAGGGCTGATCAAGGACGGATACCGCTATCTGTGGCTGGACGTGGGCTGGTGGGAAGGGACGCGCAACCCGCAGGGGGAAATCACTGTCAACCCCAGGCAGTGGCCACACGGGCTGGCGTGGCTGACACGCACGCTGCACGAAGCGGGGCTGAAAGTG
Source organism: Solirubrobacteraceae bacterium (assembly GCA_049510515.1). Taxonomy (GTDB): domain Bacteria; phylum Actinomycetota; class Thermoleophilia; order Solirubrobacterales; family Solirubrobacteraceae; genus Palsa-744. Next base: position 4,873 of record JBEKYV010000246.1, read on the forward strand.
GGCTTGTACACCGACGCGGGCAGCAACGGCTGTGGCGGCAAAGGGCAGGGCAGCTACGGTCACTACCAGCAGGACGTGAACACGTTCGCCAAATGGGGCTTCGACGCGGTGAAGGTGGACTTCTGCGGGGGCATCCAGCAGGGCCTTGCCCCGGCGAGCGCATACGGGGAATTCCACGAAGCGATCGTGCACAACTCCAGCAACCGCCCGATGCTGCTGTCGGTGTGCGACTACCTGCAGCCCGGCCAGTACGAAGGGGAAGTGCCGACGCTCGAAAACTCGGCCTTCAGCTCCTATACGTTCGGGCCGAGCGTGGGCAACAGCTGGCGCACCGACACCGACGTGGGCGTGCCGGGCGACGTGGAGTTCAGCTCGGTGCTGCGCAACCTCGACGCCGACGCCGCCGAGCCCGAAGCGGCGGGACCGGGGCACTGGAATGACCCCGACTACCTTGGCCCCGACCAGGGGATGTCGGCAGCGCAGTTCCGCTCGCAGTTCAGCATGTGGGCAATGCTGGCGGCACCGCTGATGATCAGCGAGGACTTGATCTCGATGTCGAGCGCCACCCACACGACGGTCACCAACCGGGAAGCGATCGCGATCGACCAGGACCCCGCCGGCCAGCAGGCGCGCCTGCTCTCCTCCAGCGGCTCGGGCGAGGTGTGGGTGAAGCCGCTCGCCGACGGCACGCACGCGGTGGCGCTGCTCAACCGCTCCTCCAAAACGCTTGAGATCACAACCAGCGCCGGCGCGGTGGGGATGGGAGCCGCGAACGCGTATCAGCTGCGCAACGTGTGGAGCGGAGCGGTCACCAGCACCACGGGCGGGATCGGCGCGAGCGTGCCGGGCGAATCGACTGTGCTGTTAGCAGTCT
>JBEKYV010000247.1:0-5725 GCA_049510515.1 Solirubrobacteraceae bacterium
GGCCCCCCGACTCGCCGGTCGGCTTCACCACCAGCTGCTCGATGCGGCCGAGCACGTGATCGAGCACTTCCGGGTCGGACAGCAGGTAGGTGCGGACGTTCTCGAGGATCGGCTCCTCCGCCAGGTAGAAGCGGATCATCTCCGGGACGAAGCAGTAGATCGCCTTGTCATCGGCGACTCCGGTGCCGAACGCGTTGGCGATCGCGACGCTGCCGGCGCGGTAGGCCCGCACCAGCCCGGGCACCCCCAGCAGCGAGTCGGGGCGGAACTCCAGCGGGTCGACGAAGTCGTCGTCCAGGCGCCGGTAGACGGCGTGCACACGCTCCAGGCCCCGCGTGGTGCGCATGTACAGCACGTCGTCGCGCACCACCAGATCGGAGGCCTCGACCAGCTCGACGCCCATCTGCCGGGCGAGGAAGGCGTGCTCGAAGTAGGCGGGGTTGGCGGGCCCCGGCGTCCACACGACGACCGTCGCCTCGCTCTCCGCCGACGGCGCGACCGAGCGCAGCGCGCTGAGCAAAAGCTGCGGGTAGTGGTCGACCGGGCGCACGCGGTAGGAGGCGAACAGCTCGGGCACCAGCTGTGCCATCGCCGCGCGGTTCTCCAGCACGTAGGAGATGCCCGAGGGGATCCGCACGTTGTCCTCGATCACCTTCCACGCGCCGTCGCTGTGGCGCACCAGGTCGCAGCCGGCCACGTGCGTGTACACGCCGCCCGGGGGCCTGATCCCATGTACCGCGCGCGCGAAGTGCGGGCAGCCGGCAACCAGACGCCACGGCACGAGGCCCTCGCGCACGATCTCGCGGGCGTGGTAGACGTCGTCGACGAAGTGGTTGAGCGCGCGGATGCGCTGCGCGAGGCCGCGCTTGATCTCGCGCCATTCCTCGCCGCTGAGCACGCGCGGCACGAGATCCAGCGGGAACGGCCGTTCTTTGCCGGGCTGCGCGGGGTCATACCCGCCGCTCTCGCCGCCGGTCTCGAAGGTGATCCCCTGCTGCATGAACACCGCGTCGCGGCGCCTGCCGGCCTCCAGCAGCCCCTCGGGACCGAGGCGCTCCAGCTCGTGCACCAGCGCGGCCGCCGCCGGACGCGGCGTGCCGTCGACTTCGAACAGCTCGTCGAGGAACGGCGCGCGCGGGCGGTAGCCGGCGGCAGCCGGCGTGCTCAGCACTGAACTCACCGCGGGATTTTCCCGCGTGCCCCTCAACTCGGCCTTCGACGGATGGAGCAATCGAGGGGGTTGCGGCTGCTCACCTGTCGCAATGCCGTCCCCCGCATCGGTCGCAACCCCAGAAAGAGAAGACAGCACCCACGTCGACTGGGGCCGGGGTGGAACACAAGTTTTTGACCCCCAACCATTCGAGATTGAGTCTCATTCTTGTTTGGTTAGGCCCCAAAAAGAGAACACAGCACCCCTCCCCCTCCTCCCCCTGCTCGATCCCGCGCGCCTCGCCGGCGCGTCCGTCGAGTCGCCAATGCCGCTCAAGCGCAGGGCTTTTGTGGCCGATGCGTTCGCGATGTCGAAGCTCTCCGTACAACTCACGGAGCGGCGACCCGCCGGCGAGCGCGAGCGCGAGCGTCGCGCCGAGGCTCTGCGCCGCCAACGTGCCGACGAGCGTGTCCAGAAGCTCGCCGGCGCCGGCGAGCTCGCCTATCTGCGCGCGCAGCTGCGGGTCGCCTCGCAGCTCACCGCGCGCCTGGCCGCCCTGCAGGAGATCGAGGAGATGGCGCGCCTGGTGGTCGACGAGCTGCACTGCACGTTCGCCTTCTACCTCGCCGCGATCCAGCGCCTCGACCGCGACGGTATGCTGCGGTTGATCGCCGGCGCCGGGCCGCTCGCGGAGGTGATGACCGAGTTCCTGATCGTCGAGCAGCCCCTCCACGAGGGCGTCAACGGGCGCGTCGCGCGCTCCGGCAGCACCGCGCTGGTGCACGACACGGGGATGGATCCCGACTACATCGCGCGCGATCCCACCACCGACCCGCGCTCGGAGCTGAGCGCCCCGATCTTCGTCGACGGCACCGTCTGGGGGGTGCTCAACATCGAGGCCGTCGCCCCCTCCGCCTTCGGTCAGGCCGACGCGGTGCTCGTCGAGGCGGTCGCCGCCGCCCTCGGCGCCGCCGTGCACCGTGCCGCGCTGGTCGCCGACCTCGAGCGCACCTTCACCACCACCCTGGCGGCGCTCACCTCCACGGTGGAAGCGAAGGACGACTACACCGCCTGCCACGGCGAGGACGTCGCCGACCTCGCCGAGCGCGTCGCGCTGCGCATCGGCCTCACACGTGCGCAGGCGCGCGATGTGCGCTACGCGGCGATGCTGCACGACATCGGCAAGATCGCCGTGCCTTCGGAGATCCTCCTGAAGCCCGGCCCGCTCACCGACGAGGAGTGGGGGGTGATGCGCAGCCACGCCGCAGTCGGCGGAGAACTGGTGGGGCGCATCGACGCTTTCGCCCATCTCGCGCCCGCCGTGCGCGCCTCCCACGAGCGCTGGGACGGGGGCGGCTACCCCGACGGCCTCGCCGGCGAGCAGATCCCGCTCGCGGCGCGCATCATCTCGGCGTGCGACACCTACGACGCGATCGTCACCACGCGCCCCTACCGCCCAGCGCGCACGCACGCAGAGGCGGCAGAGGAGCTGCGCCGCGTGGCGGGCGCCCAGCTCGACGAGTGCGCCGTCCACGCGCTGTTGGCTGAGCTCGCCGCGGGCTGAGCGCCTGCTGTGTCGCGGCCCTGGGCGGTCATTGGTCGGATGGGGCAGGTGGTGGGTCGAGTGCAAGCCGGTGATCGGTGGGCGAGTGGGCTGGCTCAATACCCGTGCTTGACGACGTTCGCCAGCGGCTCTCCGCGTAGATAACGACGCACCTGTTCTCCCACCAGCTCGAACGCGCGCCGATCCGCGGCGGGCGTGTCCCCGGCGAGGTGGGGGGTGATCAGCACCCCCGGCGCGTCCCACATCGGATCCCCGGGCGGCAGCGGTTCCGGGTCGGTCACATCCAGCGCGGCTCTGATGCGCCCGGCGCCCAGCAGTTCCCGCAGCGCCCCCATGTCGATGACCGGCCCCCGCGCGGCGTTGACCAGCAGCGCCCCGGGGCGCAGGCGCGCGAGCAGCTCGGCGTCGAGCAGTCCGGTCGTTTCGGGCGTGAGCGGCAGCAGCACGACCACGACGTCGGCCAGCGCCAGCAGCTCGCCGAGATCCTCCACCGCGTGCACCCCCGCCCGCGCGCGCCGCGCCACACGGATCAGCTCGACCCCAAACGGCTCCAGTCTGCGCTCCGTCGCCGCGCCGATCGCGCCATACCCAAGGATCAACACCGTGCTGCCCGCCAGCTCGTGGGATCCCTGCCACTCCCAGCGGTGCTCCCGCTGACTGTCGCGCAGCTCGGACAGGCGCTTGGTCGAGGCGAGGATCACCGCCACCACCCACTCCGCCACCGCCGCGTCGCGAGTGCCGGCGGCGTCGCACAGCGTCACGCCGTCAGGAAGGATCGGCAGCAGCCAGTCCACGCCCGCCGACAGCGTCTGGATCACGCGCAGCGCCTTCATCCTTGGCAGCAGCGCGGGGATGCGTGTGTCGCGCGCGCCGGGCACCAGGAACTCCGCGTCGAGCGCCTCGTCTGGCAACTCCTCCTCGCGGGGGATGAGGTTGAGCGACACGCCCTCTGGCAGCTCGCCGACGGCCTCGCTGCCCGGACGATCCGGAATCCACACGTTCACCTTGTCGGGAGTGTATGGGGTCTCGACCACCGCGCTTGCATGTGCACCGAGGTCGCTGCGGAGTCTCCAGATGCGCGAGCGGGGCCACGGCAAGTGGGCTCCACCAGATCGCCCGTCCACCAGATGGCGCCGCTGCATCGACGGTACCCGTTTGTTCGGGTTGTTTCCTTTAGATAGAGCTAACTACCCGAACGGCGACTTTGCTGTACAGTGCCGCTCTGACGAATCCCAACGTGGAGGAATTGAGGCACGGTGCCCCGAGACGAAGGAGGGACATATGGCGCGAAGTGGCTTGGTTGCTAGAAATTCATGGATCCCGAAGAAGCCGGATCCCGGGGTCGGATGGCCCAGGGGAGCTCGGGTGAGTGCGCTCGTTTGCGCCGTAACCATCGTCGGCGTGCTCGGCCTCTGCGCGATGCTGCTGCCGGTGGCGGCCAGCGCGGCGCCAACCGGGAGCATCTCCGGCGCCGTGACGAACGCCGGTACGCATGAAGGCATCCAAGGCGCCGAAGTCTGCGCTACCCCGACGGGCGGCGGCACGCGGGTATGCAAAGAAGCCGGATTTAGCGGGCAATACACGATCGAAGGGCTCAACGAAGGCGAATACACTGTCGAATTCACGGGATGCGTCAGCCACTCCTGCGGCACATACACTGCTCAGAGCAAGCCGTTGGTTGAAGTCAAATCCGGCGAAATCACAAAAAACATCGATGCGGAACTGGTGGAACTTACCGGCAAGATCAGCGGGAGGGTGACATCGGGCGGCGCGCCGGTGGGAGGCATCGAGGTCTGCACGGCTGGCGGGTGCCAGGAAACGAACGCCAATGGCGAATACACGATCGAAAGCGTTCCGGCGGGCTCGTACAGGGTCTCGTTCAGCTCCAAGCAGGAATGCAAGATCGTCTGCCAGCCCACCTCCGACTACATCGCTCAGTGGTGGAATGGACAGTCGACTGAAGAAGCGGCCAACTTGGTGACCGTTGAAGCGGGCAAGACCGCGTCGGGCATCAACGCCGAACTGCAGGTCGGAGGTCACATCTCCGGAAAAGTCACCACCGCCTCGATCTCCCCCCAGCCGATCGCCAACGTCGTGGTCTGCGCCAACACGACGAAAACCAATAAAGAAGGGGAACGAGAATACGAAGAACAATGCGCGCTCACCAGCGGAAGCGGCGAATACACGATCTCGGCGCTCGCGAGCGGAGGATACGAAGTCGACTTCACCGGCTCGATCTGCGTGGAACCGAAAGCACACCGCACCAAGTGCACACACCCCTACGTCAGCCAGATCTACCAGGGCGTAGTGCCGGTGAGCGCTCCGGGGACGACATCGGGGATCGACGGCAGCCTGCTCGAAGTCTCGCCCACCAAGCCGGCCAATACCGGCGCGCCGGCGCTGACGGGCACGGCGGCGGTTGGCAAGGCGCTCAGTTGCTCGACGGGCAGCTGGGCCAACAACCCGGCTGTTCTCTCCTACAAGTGGCTGCGCAATGGCGTCGTGATCGCGGGTCAAACCGCCAGCACCTACACGGTGCAGGGCGCGGACGCCGGCAAGGGCCTCGCCTGCGAAGTCACGGCGAGCAACGGCGCCGGTGCGACCGGCTCGACGAGTAACACGGTGGCGATCCCAACTCCGATCGCCGTGTTCGCCGGCGTGAAAGTCAAGGGCGCCGTGGCGTCGGTCACGCTGAGCTGCCCCGGAGCGGCTCCTTGCTCGGGCGTGCTCAAGCTCGTCGCCCGTGTCGTGACCAAGCACGGCAGGCGCAAGCGCGCGGGCAACGTCACGATCGGCGTGGCCAGCTTCTCGATCGGCGCGGGCAAGCGCGTGACGCTGCACGTGCGCCTGACCGGCCGGGGCAGCAAGCTGCTGGGCAAGGGCGCCAGGAAGGGGCTCAAGGTGCAGATCGCCGGCAGCGGCGTGCAGACGCACACGGCGGTGCTGCGGCCGGCGTCAAAGGGCCGACGCTGAGTCGGTCGGTTGGTCGGGCTGGACGGCTGAGCCGCAGC
>JBEKYV010000248.1:0-5697 GCA_049510515.1 Solirubrobacteraceae bacterium
GGCCTGCTCGGCCCCCAGGCAGGCGGCGACCGCCCGTGGCGGACGCGTTTCGATCGCGGCGAGCAGCGCGTTCACCGTCCCCAGCAGCGCATTCACCGGCCTACCCTCGCCATCGACGATCGATTTCGGCAGCGCGAAGAACGCGCGGTACAGCAGCCACGGCACGTCGGCGATCAACAGCGGGTCGGGCACAGGGGAGATGGATAGGAGGGTAGGGGCTCGTGCGGTGACGCGGGACGTGGCGATCTGGCGACGGCGCTGGGACTGGCCACAGGCCGGGGGTCTCTGCGATCGGACGCTACGGAGGTGTCGTGCCGCCGCCTTCGCCCGGGCTCGGGGCGCTGCCGGCGGTCGTGCCGCCTTCGGGGCCCGCTGGCTCGGTCGGCGGCGAGGCCCCGGTCGGCGAGCCGCTGACCGGCGAAGCCGGTTCGGCAGGAGGGGTGCTTTCCGGCGGGGAGGTGGCTTCCGGGGCCACCCCAGCGGGCGCGGTGTAGTGGCTGAGATCGGGCTCGGTCACGGTGCCGTGGGCGTTGCGTACGCTGAAGTACGCCCAGGTGTCGTCCATCCCGAGGCGTTCCTCCAGCTGTGGGCCGCTCACCGTCGTGTTGCCAGAGGAGCCCAGCACGTACGCGGAGAGGATCCGCGGCGAGTAGCCGCGGCGTAACACCTCGATGCCGCGGAACCCGCCCTTCACCAGGCCGCGCAGGCGCGCCGCCGCAGTGGCGAAGCTCATGCTCTCGGTCCAGCTGTGCTCGGGGCCCTGGTCGTAGGGGTCGGGCACGCCGCGCAGCCACGGCTCCGGGGCGGCGCCGAGGAAGGCGTTCTGGATGCTCTCGGTCATCCCCCCCGAGCTGGCGAAGAAGTAGGTGATCGCGGGCTGTCCGGCGTACGTCACCACCTCCCCGGCGGTCGCCGCCACGGCGGCGTTGGTCGCGGCCGTGTGGGCCTTCGCGCCGAGGTACACCTGCGAGCGCGTGTCGGCGTACACGTCGAAGCGGGCACCGCCGGCGTGGTCGGTGAGCGCGTAGGTGCGGCTCGCCACCGCCTGCGCCTCCAGCGCCGCCAGCGGCCAGCTCGCGGGCATCTCCGCACCCACCACTCCCTCCACGTAGGCTTCCAGCGGGATCGCGTGCACCTTCCCGCCGATCATCACCGTCACCTTCGTCTGCCCCGACACCCTCCCCAGCGCAGTGCCGGTGTAGTAGTGGGCGAGGATCGCCTGGTAGGTGTACCCATGCTCGGCATACCCCAGCGCCCCCTCCTGGCTCATCCCCACCCCGTGGCCGTAGCCTGCGCCCTTGATCACGAGCGTCGGCGAGGCCTCCGCCGTGGCGGTGAGGCCGGCGAGGGCGATGACGAGCACGGCCACCACGAGGGATCGCATGTACGCTAGATCGGCTGAAACCACCTCGGCCATAAGCGACGCACGGCGCACCTGAACGATGACCAAACACGACGATCAGCGCGCAGCCCTCGATCGGGTACCCACCCAGCTTTACATAGACGGGCGCTGGCGCCCGGCCGGCGGCGGGGGCACGCTCCCCGTCGAGGACCCCTCCACCGGGGAGACGCTGCTCGAGGTCGCCGACGCGCAGCCCGCCGATGCGCTCGATGCGCTCGCAGCGGCCGCCGCCCACCAGGCCGAGTGGGCGGCGTGGGCGCCGCGGGAGCGGGGGGAGATCCTGCGCCGCGCATATGAGGCGCTCACCGCGCGCGCGGAGGAGCTAGCGCTGCTGATGACGCTCGAGATGGGCAAGGCGCTGAGCGAATCCCGCGCGGAGATCGCCTATGCGGCCGACTTCCTGCGCTGGTTCTCCGAGGAGGCCGTCCGCATCCACGGTCGCTACATGGTCAACACCACCGGCAATGGGCGGATCCTCACGATGCGCCAGCCGGTCGGTCCGTGCGTGTTCGTCACGCCGTGGAACTTCCCGATGGCGATGGGCGCGCGCAAGCTCGCCCCCGCGATTGCCGCCGGCTGCACGATCGTCGTCAAGCCCGCCCAGCAGACGCCGCTCTCGATGCTCGCTTTGACACAGATCCTGGAGCAGGCGGGGCTGCCCGGGGGCGTGCTCAACACGATCACCGCCCACCGCTCCGGCGCCGTGATCGAGCCGCTGCTGCGCGACCCGCGCACGCGCAAGCTCTCGTTCACCGGCTCGACCGAGGTGGGACGCACGCTGATCGAGCAGTCCGCCGAGCAGATCCTGCGCGTCTCGATGGAGCTCGGCGGCAACGCCCCGTTCGTGGTGTTCGAGGACGCCGACCTCGACGCCGCCGTCGAGGGGGCGCTGACCGCGAAGATGCGCAATGTCGGCGAGGCGTGCACGGCGGCCAACCGCTTCCACGTGCACGAGTCGCTCGCCGAGGAGTTCGCACGGCGTCTCGCCGAGCGGATGGGGGCGCTGCGCGTGGGGCGCGGCAGCGAGCCCGGCACCGACGTGGGCCCGCTGATCGACGAGCGCCAGCGCGCGATCGTCAGCGAGCTGGTCGGCGACGCGGCAGAGCGCGGCGCCCGTGTGCTCACCGGCGGGCACGCGCTCGATGGCCCTGGCTACTTCTACGCCCCCACCGTGCTCGCCGGGGTACCCACCGACGCGCGCGTGCTCGCCGAGGAGATTTTCGGCCCGGTCGCGCCCGTCGCCACGTTTGCCACCGAGGATCAGGCGGTGGCCGCCGCCAACCGCACTCCCTACGGCCTCGTTGCCTACCTCTACACCCGCGACCTCGCGCGGGCGCTGCGCGTCGCCGAGCGCCTTGAAACCGGCATGGTCGGCCTCAACCAGGGCATCGTCTCCAACCCCGCCGCCCCGTTTGGCGGCGTCAAGCAGTCGGGCTTCGGCCGCGAGGGCGGCTTCGAGGGGATCGACGAGTACTTGGAGACCAAGTACGTTGCCGTCGCACTGTAAACGCTCAGCCGCTGTGCTGGAGCTGCTCGATGTCCATGTCGTTTGCCGGCGGTGTCGTCCGCTGCCGACCTCGCCGCCGTGATGATCTCGGTCGGCAATTTCGCGGCCACGCCGTTGCCCGAGGAGGACGAGCCACCGCAGCCGGCGAGCGCGGTCAACGCCACCACCAGCAGCAGGCCTGCCAGGGAGGTGAGCCGGCGACGCACGACCGCCACTCTGGCCAAGCCGCCGATGAAAGCGCCGCGCAGATCGCTAACCTCGAATATGTGGGGAAGCGACCGGCTGCCGATGATTCGACCCGTGCCCGCCTCCGCGCGCTGCTGCTGTGGGCGCCGCCGGCGACGCTGCTGCTGCTCGCCTCGCTCGGGGCGATCCTCGCCGAGGAAGCCGCGCTCACCGCGATCTATCTCGCCGTGGCTGTTGCCTGTGCCGGTCTGCTCGGCCGGCGCGCCGGAGCAAGCAGCCGCGCCGCACTCGAACGGGAGATCGACGACCGCTCCGGCGAGCTGCACAGGGCACTGACTGAGCTTGAGATCGCGCAATCGGAGACCGTGCGGCGGCTGTCGATGGCGGTCGAGTTCCGCGACGAGGACACCGGCGCGCACATCGAGCGGATCGGGCGCTTCTCGACGCTGCTGGCCGAACAGGCCGGCCTCGACGGCGAACTATGCGAGCGGCTCGGCTATGCGGCGCCGCTACACGACGTCGGCAAGGTGGCGATCCCCGACGCGATCCTGCTGAAGCCCGGCCCGCTGACCGCCGAGGAGCGCGCGATCGTGGAGACCCACGCCGAGGAGGGCCACCGGCTGCTGCGCGGCTCCTCATCTTCGATCCTCGACATGGCGGCGACGATTGCGCTCAGCCATCACGAGAAGTGGGACGGCAGCGGCTACCCGCGCGGCCTCGCCGGCGAGGCGATCCCGATCGAGGGCCGGATCGTGGCGGTGGCGGACGTGTTCGATGCGTTGACGACCGACCGCGTCTACCGCTCCGCGTACACGCTCGAGCAGGCGGTTGAGCTGATGCGCGAACAGCGCGGGCGCCACTTCGACCCGGTACTGCTGGACACGTTCCTGGAGGTTCTGTCGAGCTCCGGCCCAGACGCGCGCGAGCAGCTGCGCTCCGACCCGCAGGCGCTGCTGGAGGTGGTGCTGGAGACCTATTTCGCCGCGCTGGAGCGGGGTGACGCGGAGACCGCCGAGGGGGCGATCGCCCAGGCGATCGAGGACGGCGTGGCCGCCACCGCGCTGCCGGAGGAGGTGATTGTGCCGGCGCTGCGCCGCATGGCGAAGCTGAGGGAGCAGGGCGAGATCGACGCCGAGCGAGAGCGCGCGGCGATCGTGATCGCCCGCCGGGTGCTGGCGACACTGCGCCGCTACCTGCTGGGCCGCCAGGAGGAGCCGCAGGCGCTGGAGCAGATCGACGAGACGATCGAAGTCGTCGAGCGGCTGCTTGAGCGGGCCGCCGCGCCGCAAGAGGCCGCGCCGGCTCGCTAGAAGTCGCTCGGCCGGCCGGCCGAAACGGGGACGCTGGTGTCTCCCGGCTTCGGTTGGGCTTTCGGTTGGGTGGCAAGCGGCGTTGCCCAGCCCCGCCGCTTGCAATAGATTTCCGCGTATGTCCAACCGCGCGCTGGTCACCGGCGGAGCCGGCTTCATCGGCTCCCACCTAGTGGATGCCCTGCTGGCCGACGGCTACCAGGTGAGCGTCGTCGACGACCTCTCCTCTGGGAGCGCGCAGAACGTGGCGGAGGGAGCGAAGCTGCACACGCTCGACATCACCGACCGCGCGGCGCTGCACGCGGCGATCGAACAGGAGGCCCCGCGCGCGATCTTCCACCTCGCTGCGCAGGCCAGCGTGGTTGCCTCCGTGGCCGATCCCGGCCGCGACTGCGAGGTCAACGTGCAGGGCACGCTCAACGTGGTCGACGTCGCCGGGCGCCTCGGGGTGCCGGTTGTGTTCACCTCCACCGGTGGAGCGCTGTACGGGGACGAGGCGCCGATGCCCACCCCTGAGGAGCGCATCCCCGCCCCGCTCTCTCCCTACGGCGCCTCGAAGTGGGCGGCGGAGGCGTACGTCAATACCTGGTCGCTCTCCTGCGGCGTGCCCCACGCGGTGTGCCGCCTCGGCAACGTCTACGGCCCCCGCCAATCCCCCCACGGCGAGGCGGGCGTGGTGGCGATCTTCAGCCACCGCCTGCACGTCGGCCAGGCGCCGACGCTGTACGGCCACGGAGCGCCGACGAGGGATTACGTGTACGTCGAGGACGTCGTGCGCGCGCTGCTCGCCGCCTCCGGGCGGCGCGGCACGTTCAATGTCGCCACTGGGGTCGAGACCGACGTCGCTACTGTCTGGAATGCGCTGCGCGAGGCGGCCGGGAGCGAGCTTGAGCCAGAGTTCGCCGACCTGCGACCGGGCGAGCTGCAACACAGCCGCCTTGACGTCTCCCGCGCCGAGCGGGAGCTGGGCTGGCGCGCGGAGGTCCCGATCGCCGAGGGGCTGCGCCGGACCTACGCCGCGCTGGTGGCGGAGTTCGGCGTCAGCTAGCATCAACCTCCGGATCATCTCCGGCGAGATAGCTCAGCTGGTAGAGCACACGACTGAAAATCGTGGTGTCCCCGGTTCGAGTCCGGGTCTCGCCATCAGGAAAAGCGCTGCGATGAGCGTGTTTTGAGTAACCGTTCAGTGGGTCTGTTCAGGTGAGTAGTGGCACGGGATCGCCGCGGGCGTGGGCGGTGATGGCGTCGCTCAGGTAGGCGAACAGCGAGCGGCGCTGTAGCCGGCAGGTGGT
>JBEKYV010000249.1:0-5688 GCA_049510515.1 Solirubrobacteraceae bacterium
CGAGCCCCAGCATCTCCAAGACGCTGGGGGAATCCACTCCGGTGCTCTCAATCATCCAGTATCAGTGGGGCACGACTGGGCGGGAGCTCGTGGACATCCTGTTCCTGATCTCGTTCGTCTCGGTGGTGCTGCTGATCCAGGCTGGTGCCGCGCGCCTCCTGTTCAGCCTCGGGCGGGACAACATGGCGCCGTTCGGCACCTTCTTCGGGAAAGTACACGTCCGCTTCAAAACCCCCTACACAGCGCTCGCCGGCACTGCTGTCTTCGGGATCGCAATGTTCACGGTGCCCGCGTTGATCTCCGCGAAAGTGCTCGAATACATCATCGGGACGGCGTCGGTCGGCTTCAACCTCGTGTACGCGCTGATCGCGGGGATCTATCTGTTCATGTCCTACCGCGGGACGCTACCGAAGCAGTTCGGCAAATTCTCGCTCGGTCGCTGGGGCAAGCCGATCGCGTGGGTGTCGCTGATCTGGCAGATATTCCTGGTGGGGACGTTGACGCTGCCGAAGATCAACTTCAAAATCGGCGTCACCACGCTGGCGATGCTCGCCGTCGGAGCGGTGTGGTTCCTGGTGTGGGTGCGCCCCAAGGTCAAAGCGGGCCTCGCCGGCCCGCACCGTGAAGTCGCCGTCGAGGATCTCGAAGCTCCAGCGTGACGCGCCTCGAGCAACGGTACGAGCAGAGCTGGCCCCGTTCGCGGGAGATGTACGAGCGGGCGCTCGCCTCGCTACCCGGCGGGAACACGCGCACGCAGGTGCATGTCGATCCGTTCCCGCTGTACGCCGAGCGGGGAAGCGGCGCACGGGTCCAGCTGATCGACGGCGCGGAGGTCGACGACTTCCTGCTGAACTACTCCGCGTCGGCCCTCGGCCACTGCCACCCGGCGGTGACCGCGGCGATTCACCGCGGGGTCGATGCCGGCGGCCCCTTCGGCCTGTCGGTGCCGGCGGAGGTACAACTGGCCGAGCGGATGCGCGAACGCTTCGCCGGGGTGGAGCTCGTACGCTTCACCAACTCCGGCTCGGAGGCCACGCTACAGGCGGTGCGGGCCGCACGCGCCTTCAGCGGGCGCCCTAGGATCGCCAAGGCCGAGGGCGGCTACCACGGCAGCCACGACCTCGTCGACGTCGGCATCACCCGCTTCGGCGAGGCCCCCGGAGAGGCGATCGGCGAGACGCGAGGGATGGCGCCCGAGGTGGTGGCGGGGGTGAGCGTGTTCCCCTACAACGACCTTGCGGGTGCGCTCGCCGTGCTCAACCCGCAGGCCGAGCAGCTGGCGGGAGTGCTGATCGAGGTGTTCCTCAACTCCTCGGGCGTGATTCCCGGCCGGTCGGAGTTCCTGCAAGGCATCGCCGAGTGGTGCGCGACGCACGGGGTGCTGTTGATCCTCGACGAGGTCGCCAGTTGGCGCACCGGCCACCGCGGGGCGGGCGCCGAGCACCACGGGCTGCGGCCCGACCTGATCTGCCTCGGCAAGGCGCTGGGAGGAGGATTCCCGATCGGGGCGCTCGGCGGGCGAGCCGACGTGATGGCGATGTTCGACCCACGCGGTGGCAGCATCGTCCGCCACGCCGGCACGTTCAACGGGCACCCGGTCGCGATGTCAGCCGGGCTAGCAGTGCTGGATGCGCTCGATGAGGACGCGATCGCGCGGATGAACGACCAGGGGCGGCGCATTGCGGAGGGGGTGCAAAAGATCGGGCGCGATCAGGATCTGGCGCTTACCGCAACCCACTACGGCGGCGTCGGGCGCCTGCATATAGCGCGCGAGCCACCCACCGACGCGCGCGCGGCGGCGGAGCTTCCACGAGGGCCGCGTATCGACATCTACCGCGCGCTGCTGGAGCGCGGCGTGCTCGTCTCGCCCGACTGCCGCTTCGCCACGTGCACCGCTACCTCGGACGAGCAGGTGGAAAGGTTCTTGAGGGCGCTCGCCGAGGCGGCGCCGGAAGCGCTCGCAAACTCCCCGACACTGGAGGTCCCATGAGCAGCCCCACGATCCCGCTGGAGAACCTGGGCGCCGACAGCGTGGTCGCGGCCGCGCAGCTGATCCGCACCGGGCGCACCTACGACCTCGACTGCGGCCGCTGGCCGAGCATGCCCCAGTGGGATGGCCACGCCCCCTTCCAGGTCCTCACCTACCGCACGCCCCGAGGCGTGCGTGTGCAGAAGGACTGGGATTGGCTGGGCACCAACACCGTCAACTTCGGAATCCACAGCGAGCTGCTTTCCGGCAGCGCCCACACCGGAACGCATATCGACGCGCTCTGCCACGCCACCTGCGGCGCCGACGACCACTGGTTCGGGGGCAGCACGCCGGAGGAGCATCTCGGAGACTTCGGCCCACTCACCCACGACGCGGCAGCGATCCCGCCGATCTTCACCCGCGGGGTGCTGCTCGACGTCGCCGGCGCGTTGGGGGTGGATGCGCTGCCGGCGAGCACCGAGATCGGCCCGGCGGAGATCGGGCGGACGCTGAGCGCCCAGGGCAGCGAGATCCGGGCAGGGGACGTGGTCTTGATACGCACCGGCTACCTCTCGGCCTGGCCCGACCGCGAGCGGTTGGCGGAGTACGCCGACGCCGGGATCAACTTGGGGGCGGCCACGATGCTGATGGACGCGGGGGTGGTCGCGCTGGCCGGGGACACGGAGTCGCTGGAGGTGCTCCCCTCGCCCGACCCTGAGAGCCCGCACCCGGTGCACTTGGCAGCGCTGATCGAGCGGGGGGTGTTCATCCTTGAGATGGTCTACTTGGAGGAGCTGGCGCGCGACCGCGTCTACGAGTTCGCGTTCGCCTGCCTACCGCTGAAGATCAGCGGCGCCACGGGGTCGTGGGTGCGGCCGTTGGCGCTTTGCTGAGCTTGCTACCAACGCCCCCAATCGTGCTGTCGTTTTTCAACTCACGGCTCGGGTTCGGCGAGTAGATCGTCAACCCACACGCGCATCTTCATGGCCGCCTCGCAGGATGCCGTGCGATCAAGCCTCCATCAGCTCAAGATCGATCCAGACCCAGAGGATGCGATACGCGGGGCACTGCGGGTCTTGAGCAAGCCAACGTCCCGGCAGAGGCTACTAGACCTGGACCGCGATAGCAGGGAATAGCGTCTCGATGTCGTTCTCCCCGCCGGGGGCAGCACGCGGGAGAAAGGAAAGGATGACCTCGCGTCGCGCTCGAACCCCCTTAGCGGTACGCTCGATAAGTTCGTGCTCAGCAAGCGCATTGAGGTCGCGAGTGACGGCCTTGCGACCTTTCCCGGAGTAAGCGGCGGCGAGTCTCGGAGTCAACGTCGTGAGACGTGCGCGTGGTACACAGCTGTCGTGCGGAAGCGCTAGAACGAGATCGCGTTGTCGTCGTGTCGTGAGGGTCGGACCGGGGAACATCGTGTGTACGTAGTTGAGCCACGTTGCGTGCACGATCTGCTCATGCACCTCGTTGAGCTGCTGCTGCAATTCGCCGACGAACCCCTCGGCCGCATACCCCAAAAACGGGATAAGGTCGCCCCCCGATTTGGACGCGAGGTCTAACTGTCGGTAGTAGTGTGTGCGCGTGGCGTTGTAATGGTTCGATAGCAGATGAGCAGCTACCGAGGGGACGCCTGCGGCGGTAAGTATCCCGAACTCTACTAGCCGCGCTGTGCGGCCATTGCCGTCTCCAAAGGGATGTATCCACGCGATGTAGACGTGCGCGATCACGGCCCGCAAAAACGCGTGCAGGAAGTTTCTGGCGTGATCGTTGCCGTGGCGTTGAAAGTCCGGGCCGTTGAGCCATGCGCAGAGGGCGTCGATCAAGAACCCACAATCGACTGCTGGCACCCCTTGGTAAACATTTCCCACGACAATCCCACCCGTACGGAACTCTCCGGGGACTACATGATCCTCGACCTCAAGGCCCTTGAGGATTTCCGCGTTGAGTTCGCGGAGCCGCTGCGGCGTGACGTTGAACGTGCCACCGCCGTGGACTTCCTGTTCGACTGTAGCTAGCGCGCGGATGACGTTTTCAAGCTCCTGCTGTAGGTACTCCTGGCTCTGGGACACTTCGAGTGTGCCCTCAACGGCGGCCATCGCTTGGGCCTCGTTCAAGCTGTTGCCCTCAATAGCAGCGCTCGCGCGTGCCCCCTTCGCCAAGTAGACCCGTTCCATCCTCCTCGCAAGGCTCGGCGGGAGCGGGGTCTTCGCGAGGTGGCGGCACTTGGAGTGTGATTCACCGATGTGGTTCCAGAACGTCCAAGGGGAGTTAGTAAGGTCAAGACGGAACGTAATCCACGAATGGGATGCCTGGTAGTCCCTAAATATGTCCACCTGAATGTCTATGTTAGCTACCATAAAAATCCCCTATTTGCAGGTATATCTAGATTTTAGCACGATTTTTGACCCTTGGGATGGCCCGTTCGATGGGCTCTGTACTGACTCTTGTATGTCCGCGTCGGCGCCCAGTTTTTCCTATGCCTCAGCGGTTGGCGGTACACCAGCCGCCCTCCTCCCATGCGGATCACGAGCAAGTCGAGCCATACGGTGTCGCTGCGCTTGCAAGTCGAGAAGCGGAAGTCGCTCTCTGCGAGGTAGCGGTGCAGATGCTCGCACCTCCATACCCCGGCGTTCCATCGCCTCAGTGCGCGCCTCGCGGCTCGCGCCGTTCACCGGCTTCAGGAAGAAGTAGTGCTTGCGCGACGACCCGGGGTGCGGGCACACCTGGTTGGTCGCCCTGGCGCACCATCAGTCATAAGCTAGAAGCTTGCTACCCAACCTCATAGCAAAGGCGAGAATCCTCAATATTGGTGCGACTTTCCGCCAATGGGCGATCCTGGATTCGAACCAGGGACCTCTTCCTTATCAGGGAGCCCGAGATACGCCGTGATCGGGGCGGACACCGCATGGATACTGGGGCTTCGCCACTTCCGCGGCCTGCGGCCAGCGGACCAAATAGCGGCGGATTGGGGGCGATATCGGGCGACAGTGGCAGCCCTGCCAATTCGCCGCGGGCCGGTGCGCCGGGCAACGCGCGAGGACGGCCGACCGGATCGAGTCAGTTCCGCTTCGCCGACGTGGGAGGCGGTGCTGGGGCGGGGGACGCGGTGCGCGATCCGCCGTTGCGGTGGAACCGACGCCATAGCCCGTCGAGCGACGCCCCGGTCGGGATCTTGACCAAGGGAACCCCGGAGGGGGGTGGCAGAGGTGCTGTCGGCTGCTTCTCCATACGCCTCATTCTAGCCGCTCTCAGAGCAGCGAAACCAAACCATAGATCACGGCAAAGAGGATCGGCACCCGAACGGCGAACGCGAAAGCCCTACCGCGCCGTTCGAGCCCTTCCCGGTTGAGCTTCGCTGCACCCGCGAGGTCGCCGAGGAGCTGCGTCAGATAGTCGATCTCGGTGCCGGCGCCGTAGTCGGCGTAGAACACCTCTGGTCGTGGTCCGACGTTCGGGCTTGGCCCCCCCATGCTCCCCACGAGACAGGCGAGTGCACCGAGCACGACGCCGACGAGCAGCAGCACGCGCCCGTCGTGCAGACCGTGGGGAAGAGTCAGCAAGAGGCTTCCCGCTACGGCGAAGAATCCGAGCAGGCCGAGAAGCTGTTGAGCGCCGCTGAGTTTGGGCATGCTGGTGCCGTTTTGGGTGGGCATCGGTGGGTGGGGTACGAAAGAAGAAGTAAGTGATGGTCGTGGGCACGTCGTTTGCCTGTGGGCATG
>JBEKYV010000025.1:0-16581 GCA_049510515.1 Solirubrobacteraceae bacterium
CACGCGGCTGACAGCCGAGGCCCGCCGAGCGCTCATCGAGAAGGCCGCCACCGAGGTCTTCGCCGAGCGAGGCTATCGAGGCGCCTCAATGGATGCAATCGCTGCACGATCGGGGATCTCGGTGCCGGTCCTCTACGACCACTTCAAGTCGAAGCAGGATCTGCACAGGCACCTGCTGGAGCGCCATTTCGCCGAGCTGCGGCAAGTCTGGCACGAGCAACTCGACGGAGAGGACCCGCCCGAGCAGCGCATCCCGCGGGCGTTTGACGCGTGGTTCGCCTACGTTCAGACCCACCCATACGCGTGGCGCATGCTGTTCCGCGACACCAGCGGCGACCCACGGGTCCAAGCCACCCACCTCGCTGTCGCAGAGCAGAGTCGCGCCTTGATCCTCCCGCTGCTCGCCGAGCAGGCCGGCGGCGAGGACTTCGCCGGCCTCGGCGAGCAGTACGCGCTCCAGATGGGCTGGGAGGTCATGCGCGGTGCTCTGCAGGGTCTTGCGATGTGGTGGTACGAGCACCCCCAGGTCCCCCGCGAGCAAGTGGTCGCGACCGCGATGAACACCCTCTGGATCGGTTTCGAGCGAGTACTGCGCGGCGAGCTGTGGCAGCCTTGAGCGAGGGCGTAGGCAGGTGACACGAAGCTGACACAGCGACAGCGCAACGTGTAACTGTTGGACTGACGGGAGTCTTTTTCGGATTGCTCCTCGAAATGGCGCCTTGCTCGTGGCTCACCACAGGGGCGCCCCCGCGCGCCGCGCCGTGGCTCATCGCGTTCGCTCTGGTGTTCGGTCGGGTTGGGCGATGCGATTGATGGCGCGGGCGATGCCCGGTATCCGGCTGCGGCGACTCGGCGCGATCGGGATTCGGAATCCCGATCCCCACTCTGGGTCGGGCAACTCGGGGTGCACGAGCGATGGGGTCTGCGCGCGGCTGTGGCACATCTGTTGGGCGAGCCGCGCGATGCGCTGGGAGTCTTGCCCTTCGTTGCCGAGGTCGTCGCGTGCGATGAACCAGTCGGTGCCTTTGCGCGCTCTGGTGGCCTCGACGTAGGCGGTCTCCTTGCTGGTCTGCCAGCCGCCGGTGAGCACGACGGAGCGCTCGACGGTCGCGCCCTGCTGACGGTAGACGTGCTGCGCGTAGGCGAGCCGAAGGGAGTCCAGGTTCTCGCCGGCGAGCTGGACCTTCCGCTGTGACCCGTCAAGCGTGACGGTCACGCCTCGCTCGTGGATGGCGCTCACCTGTCCGCGAGTGCCGTTCTCGACCCGTGGCTGTCCCGACGGTCGGTGCTGGACGGTGAACGCGATGAGGTCGCCTTCGCGCAGGTCGTAGTGGACGCCGGGCAGCGGGATCTCGCGGTGGCCGAGTTCGCCTCGCTCTGCTCGCAGGTGTTGTGCGCGGGCGTTGAGACGGTCGATCTCCGTGTTCGCCGCGTCGGCGATTAGCGCAACCTCACGGATGTCGTGTCCCTCCGTGAGCATGGCCCATGTTTGTACGGCGTGCTCTGCCGCCTGGTCGCGGGTGTCGGAGAGATGCAGCTGGCCGCGTGAGGCGTAGTGCGCCATCGCACGCTCGGGTTCTCCCGCGCGTAGTGCTTGCCACGCACGCCGCTCGGCGGGGTCCTTGGTGCGGTTGATGTCCGTGAACTCGGCGCTGGGGGCATGGTTGGCGAGCTGGTCGAACATGCCGCCGGGTCCGATCGAGGGGAGCTGATTGCCGTCACCGACCGCGATCAGCTTCGCCCCGGAGCGCTGCACCAGCTCGGTCAGGGCATCGAGGCGCTTGTGGTCGACCATCCCGGCCTCGTCCAGGTTGACCGTCGTGTCTCTGCCCACGTGGATGGTGCCCGTGTTTGCCCGGGCGACCAGGGCGTCCAAGGTGAGCGTGCGCCCGGCCAGTGCGGGGCTGTCCGTTCCCAGGCGCTCGGCTGTGGAGCCCGACACGGCGACGCCGATCGTCTCACATCCTGCGCGCTGCTCCGCGCGGGCGGCAGCGTCGATCACGACTCCCTTGCCGGTTCCGGCGGGGCCGACGAGCACCGCGGCGCGCTCAGGGCCTGTGAGGGCTTCGAGCGCGTGGTGTTGCTCGGGACTGAGTGGCCCGCCGATGCGCTCGGCGACCTCGCGGGCAGCGTGTTCGCGGGCGCTATCCCCGACGTCTCGGTCTGCGGACTGGGCGAGCTGTGCGGTGCGGCGTTCGATTGCCTGCTCATGGGCGCGCACGGCCAGGGTGGTCATCCGACCGCCCTCCAGGGTCAGTACGCGCCGGTCGCGGACCATCTCCCGCGCGATCCCGAGCGCCTGATCCGGTGCGAGCTTCCCGGCGGTCTGCTCCAGCGCGACCGTGCGCAGGTCACGCTCCTGGAAGACAGCGTGTTGCTCGGTCAGCTTCGCCTCGACACGATCCTCGATCGCGCGCCCGACCGTTGGGCGCTCGGATGCGCCGATCAACCGCACAGCCTCATACGGGCCGAAACCGTGATCGTGCCCGGTCTCTGTCCACACTCGTTGCAGGTCCGAGCGCGTGGTCAGCGTCTTCGCGCGGCGGTTCTCGAGCGCGAGGTTGCGCAGCTCACCGCGCTCGGGTGCGCGGCCGTAGCGGGCACGGAAGCGCTCCGCCGCACGGGCGACCTCACGCGAGCGGCCGGAGAACGCCTCGCACAGATCGCGGGGGACACCCGCGATCTCGAAGTACCGGCCATCCTTCCCCGTGCCCTGCTCGATCGCGTACCCCTCTCGCACGAGCTCGTCGGCGAGCGCAGAGCGGTAGAACGCGCCCAGCTCCCGCGCGCTGCGGAAGATCGGCCGCGACGCGACGGCCACGATCCGGTCGTCCTCACGGACAGCGCCAGTGATCACGACGTGGCTGTGCAGCTGCGGGTCTGGAGCCTGAGCACCCGCGACTCCGCGGGCGGTGGTGTGCCGGTACTCGGTGGCGATCACGTCCTTGGCGTGCTCTTCCACGACCTGGCCGCTGTAACGACGCCGCACAACGGGAACCCGCTCGCGCAGGTAGAGGATCGTCTGCTCGACCGCTCGCCCCTGGGCCCGCTCGATCTGCTCGCGCTGCCACGGGTCCCCGAGCGCCCACACCGTCGAGACAGACTTCGGGGCGCTGAACGTCACATCGATCCCACCGCCCCGGCCACCGCCGGCATCCTCCGGACGCAACCAGTGCCCCGTCCCAGGATGGCGGCCCTCCATCAGCGCGATGAAATCAGCACCATCCACCGGCTCGCCGGCAACGATCCCCAGCCGGTCCAGCGTCTCCGCGTCCGCCAGCCACCGGCCGGGGGGCCTGAGCCATCTCGCCATCGGGGGTCAGGTAGTAGTCCCCACGCTCGGGCATGACGGTCTTGCTCTCCAGGTAGCGCGCGTAATCGCCGCCCCGGGACGCACCTATGCTCGCCGCAGTCATCACGTAAGTGATGACCACGAGTACGCCGAAACGGCCATCGGATTGCACAGCGCTCGCTGGGCGTGCATCTGGTCTGTTTTGAGTGCTGGTGCTGTACGCCGGGCGCGCGAGCCGTGAGCGTCAGCGAGCGCCGAGCGAGCAGCCCGACGGAGCTGCTCAGATCGGCGTCGGTACGGTGCCAGGGGCGGCAGGAGAGCCGACGGCAGGGAGCTCGGTCACAGCGGGCGAAGCGCGGGCGCCAGCCAGTGCTGTTGAGGCTTCCGCAGCGCGCCCTACAGTCCCGTGCGATGACCCCGAGCCACGGTGCACCTTTCCGCGGATTCCACGACGACGAGGAGTCGCCGTTCTTCTGCGCGGCCGGACACACCCCGGAGGAGACCTGGGACATCAGCGTCGACCGGCTGGCCCAGCTGCTCGTAAAGCTCGGACTCGTCGCGAAGTCGGGAGCGATCGAGATGTCCCCCGAACTGCTGTGCTCGTGGCACCGCGAGATCTTCGGTGAGCTCTTCCCCGACCGCGCCGGACGTTTGCGTGGTTTCCGAGACGGCCAGGCCGAGCACGTGTACTTCGGCGTTCACGACCGGGGCTACCGTGGAACGACTCCGCGCGAACTTCGTCGGCGCGTGGGCAAGATCTGCACCGAGTTCAACACCGCCGCCATCGCCATCCGCGACTCTGCTCCCAACGACAGCATCGACGCCGTTCACGCCGCGACGCGGCTGTACGTCAAGGTGCTGCGTGCTCACCCGTTCGTCGACGGCAACCTCCGGGCGGGGTACGTCTCTCTCAACACGGGCCTGCTCACGCTCGGCCTCGACACGGTCGAGTTCACCGACCTCAAGCTCCATGACGAGCTGCTGGGCATCGCGTTCGTCGGCAAACACGACCCATACCGGCCGCTCGCCGAACACATCGCCGAGACCATCGGCGACACCAAATCCGGTTGACGGATGTCCTATCCTGGAACCATGAGCAAGCACACCAACACCAACGGTTCGCAGAGCAACGGTTCGCAGACCGCCTACGCCGTCATCGACGGAAAACGCGTCCCGCTCGACTACGCCGCCGCGCGCCGCTTGGCCCTGAACGCCCACCTGCTGGCTCTCGGCGACCCCAAGCGCGCGGCCCAGATGGTCGCCGAAGCCGAGCGCGCCGAGCGCGAGCGGGTCACGGCCTGAGCCGCACCGTCCAAGCCGCGCTCCTCAACGTCGGTTCCCCGGGCTCTATAGCAGCGCAGTTGCAAAAGCATCGCAGTCGATATGGGCGGTGCTCAGCTCGGAGGGCTCGGAGGACTCGGCAGACACGCTCGGGCGAATCTAGCGCCCCACCCGGCGGGGGTCTACCCGCGCTGCTCGACCAGTGCGTCAGGCCCAACCTCGTCGATCGAGGCATACCCGCTGAGCGCCATTGCGAGGTCGAGGTCGGCGAGAAACGAGCGCAGCACCTCGACCACCCCCGTCGCGCCGCCCAGCGCCATCCCCCAGATGTAGGGGCGCCCGAGCAGCACCGCGCGGGCACCGAGCGCGAGCGCCTTCAGCGCGTCCGAGCCGCTGCGGATGCCGCTGTCGAAGAGCACCTCACAGCGGCCATCCACCGCCGCGACCACTCCCGGCAGCGCGTCGAGCGCGCCGACGGCGCCATCCACCTGGCGCCCGCCGTGGTTTGAGACGAGCACACCCTGCACCCCGTGCTCGACCGCGAGGTGGGCGTCGTCGGGGTGCAGGATGCCCTTCAGCACGATCGGCAGCTCGGTGCACTCGCGCAGGAACGCTAGATCCTTCCAGGTGATCGTCGGGTTGGCGAACTGCCACGCCCAGTGGCCGATCGCGGCCTGCATGTTCTCCTCGGGCGGGGCCGGCAGCGCGGCGCGGAAGACTGGGTCCTCCAGGTAGTTGCGATTGCCCTCGCCCCAAAGGAACGGCAGGAAGCCGTTGGTGAGATCTGCCGGCCGCCAGCCCAGCATCCAGGTGTCGAGCGTGAGCACGATCGCGCTGTACCCGGCGCGCTCGGCGCGCTCCACAAAGCTGCGCGCCAGCTCGCGGTCGCGCGGCCAGTAGAGCTGGTACCAGCGTGGCAGCTCCCCGGCGGCCTGCGCGATCTGCTCAATCGTGTGCGAGGCGGCGGTGCTGGCAACGAAGGGCACCCCCACCTCCGCCGCGGCGCGAGCCATCGCGAGCTCGCCGTCGGCGTGGGCGAGCGTCTGCACGCCGATCGGCGCGAGCAGCACCGGGGCGGGCAGTTCCGTCCCCAGCAGCGTGCGCGCGAGCGTGCGCTCGGAGACGTCGCGCAGCATCCGCGGCGCGATCCGCCAGTGGTCGAACGCCTCGCGGTTGGCTCGTATCGTCTTGCCTCGGCCCGCGCCGCCGGCGATATACCCGCGCGGGCCTTCGGCCAGCAGCCGGTAGGCATCTCGCTCCAGCCGCCGCCAGTCCAGCGGCCGCGCGGGACGTTGCCCGCCCAGCCCGCGCAGGTAGATCTCGTACTGGTAGTTGGCGTAGGGAACTTGCTCGCTCATCGTGGGCGTAGGCACTCTATCGGTGCGGCGGGCCATCTCAGCTGGCCGCCCACACCTCCCCCACCCCTTCGAAGCCGAGCGCCCGCGCCGTCGCTTCGGTGAGGTCGTATTCGCGGCCGGCCACGTAAGGGCCGCGGTCGATCACCCGCACCCTGACGGTGCGCCCGTGGTAGCGCAGCGTCACGCGCGTGCCGCACGGCAGCGTCTTGTTGGCGACGCCCAACGTGGCGCTGGTCAACCAGCCGCCGCAGGCGAGGCTGCCGCCGCCGCCGTACCACGAGACCTCGACGAGACGGTAGCGCCGCAGGTGCCGGTGTCGGTCCCGGCGTCGGTGGCTCGCCGGCCGGCGCGCGCTCGGCGACGTGGTGGTACGCGCGGCGGACAGGGTGGGCAGGCGGGTTTCCCCCACCTCTGTCACGATCCCCACAGGAGCAAGGGACGACGCGGTCAACGCAGGCGTGGCGGGAACGAACATATGTGTCCTCCTTGGTCACCGCCTACGGGGTTAGCTGTCGGGCTCACGCGTCGCCCACGCACGATGGCGTGCGCCGGCGAAGGCGTTACAGCCGCATCAGCGGCCGATTCGCCCCATCCAGACCGTCCTCTCACGATCCGGCAGTGGGTCCCCCGCTCGCCTCCAACGACGGAGGCGACTCGGCCAAGTCAAGCGGGGCACGATAGAGCGGTCGCTGCCCGTTTTAGTGTGCGGTTGGTCACATATGCCGCCGCGCAAGGACGTCCGAGGTCAAGGATACGGGTTTTCTACGTACTCCCAGCGCGCCCCATAGGTCACCGGCGGCCGAACGCCGGCCCTTCCCAGCGTGCCGCGGGTCACTCTCAGGCATGGGCCAACTGCTCCCGGCACACCCCACCCGCAGCCCACCCATCGCTTCACGCGAGACGAATTTCCATTCCCGCGTTTGACGGGGGGCCGTCGAGCAGGGACAATCACCCCAGATGGCTAACCCCGACCGCCTCACCGGCCTCGACACCGCCTTCCTGCACCTGGAGGATCACTCCACCGCGCACATGCACGTGGCGTCGGTGATGATCTTCGAGGGTCGCGCGCCGACGCCGAAAGAGCTCGTGGAGCACGTGCAGAGCCGCCTGCACCTCGTGCCGCGCTACCGCCAGCGTCTGGCGTACGTGCCGCTCGAGCAGGGGCGCCCGGTGTGGACCGACGATCCCCACTTCAACCCCCACTACCACATCCGCCACACCGCGCTGCCGCGTCCGGGCGACGAGGCCGCGCTCAAGCGGCTCGCCGGGCGACTCTTCTCACAGCGACTCGACCGCTCCAAGCCGCTGTGGGAGATCTGGCTGGTCGAGCGGATGGCGGGCCGTCGCTTCGCGCTGATCGCCAAGACCCACCACGCGCTGGTGGATGGGATCTCCGGGGTGGACATCACCACCGTGCTGTTCGACGCCGCGCCGGAGCCCGTCCCGGGCTCGCATGCGCCGGCTCCCCGGGAACCATGGAGCCCACGGCCGCTGCCGGGCTCGGCGAAGCTGCTCGGCGAGGCGCTGCTGGAGCGCACGACCGTGCCCGGGGAGATGGCGCGCGGGGCGCGGCGCATCGTGCGCCGTCCGCTGCGCGCGCTGGCGCAGCTGCGCGACGGGCTCGCCAATGTCGGCGCCACCACGCTGGCGGGGATCAACGCGCCCGCTCCCCCCTCGCCATTGAACGTCGACATCGGGCCCCACCGGCGCTACACCTGGGTCGACGCCGATCTTGCGCGCTTCAAGGCGATCAAGGACTCGCTCGGAGGCACCCTCAACGACGTGGTGCTGGCCGCCGTCAGCCTCGCGCTTGGCCGCTGGCTGCGCGCGCACAACCAGCCAACCGAGGGCGTGGTGCTGAAGGCGATGGTGCCCGTCTCGGTGCGCGCCGACGTGGAGCGCGGCGCGCTCGGCAACCGCGTGGCCGCGATGTGGGCGCCGCTGCCGGTCGGCATCGAGGACCCCGCGGCCTGCTACGAGCAGATCCGCGTGGCGATGGACGACCTCAAGCACTCCGGCCAGGCGGTCGGCGCCCAGGTGCTCACCAACCTCGCGGGCTTCGCACCGCCGACGATCCTCAGCCAGGCAGCGCGCCTGCAGGCCCGCCAGCGCTACTTCAACCTGGTCGTCACCAACGTGCCCGGCCCCCAGTTCCCGCTGTATCTGCTCGGTCGTCGCCTGCGCTCGCTCTACCCGGTGGTGCCGCTCGCGCGACGCCAAGCGCTGGGGATCGCGGTGATGAGCTACAACGGCCACCTCGGCTTCGGCCTGCTCGGTGACTACGACGCGCTCCCCGACCTCGACCTGATCGCGCAGGAGCTGGAGCGTGCGATCCGCCGGCTCTCCCGCGCCGCCAATCCTCCGAAAGCCGCCCGGCGGCCCGCCAAGCGGCCTCCGGCAAAGCGCAGCGTGCCACGCGCCACACGCGGTGGCAGGGCGGCGGCGACGGCACCCGCGGACGGCGCCGGCGCCAACGGCCGTGCGGGCAAGAGGGGTGGCAGCACCCGCCCCGCCGGTCGGGCCGCCGCCAAGCCGCAATAGTGCGCCTGGCGCTCTGCCAGATGAACGCCACCGTCGGCGACATCGCCGGCAATGCGCAGCGCATCCGCGCCGGCATCGCCGCCGCGCGGGCGCAGGGCGCACAGCTCGTGCTGTTCGGAGAGCTCGCGCTCACGGGCTACCCGCCCGAGGATCTGCTGCTGCGCGAGCACTTCCTGCAGGACACCGCCACCGCGCTGCGAGAGCTGGCCGCGGATGTCGAAGGAATCGTCGCGGTGGTTGGGTACCCGGAGTGGACACGCGATGTACCCGGACGAGCGCACGTGGAGCGGGGCCAGAGTGAAGCCCGGGCTGAGGCGGCAACGGTCGAGCAGGACAACGAGGAGTTCGTGGGCACGCCCCAGACACCGCTCGTGCACAACGCGGCGGCGGTGCTCGCCGACGGCAGCGTGCGCTCGGTGTACCGCAAGGTGCACCTGCCCAACTACGGCGTCTTCGACGAGCAGCGCTACTTCGCGGCTGGGCACACCGGTGAGGTGATCGAGGTCGGTGGGCAGCACGTCGGGGTGACGGTGTGCGAGGACCTGTGGCGAGCGGGCGCTCCCGCGGCGCAAGAGGCCGATGCGGGCGCCCGATTGATCGTCAACATCTCCGCCTCCCCCTACCACGCCGGCAAGGGGATGGAGCGTGAGCATTTGTTTGCGCAGCGCGCCCGCGAGTGTCGTACCCACATCGCCTTCTGCGGGCTGGTGGGCGGCCAGGACGAGCTCGTATTCGACGGGCACTCCTTCGTGCTCGACCCGACCGGCGCGCCGATCGCACGTGCGGCGCAGTTCGAGGAGGATCTGCTGGTGTGCGAGCTGGATCTCGATCATGCCTCAGCGCAGGGAGACGAGGGAGTGGTCGGGGCGGCAGAGGGGCGCCACGTAGCGGCGGTCGATGAACCGCCGCGGCAGTCGCCAGCGCCCACACCGCCGAAGCGGCTGGCGGCGCCGATCGCACCGGCGGAGGCCGAGATCTACGCGGCGCTGTGCCTCGGCCTGCGCGACTATGTACAGAAGAACGGCTTCCAACACGTGGTGCTGGGCCTCTCCGGTGGGATCGACTCAGCGCTGGTTGGCTGTCTGGCGGTGGACGCGCTCGGCGCCGAGCGGGTGAGCGTGGCGATCATGCCCTCCCCCTACTCCTCCACGTCAACGCAGGATGACGCGCGCGCGCTGGCGAGAGCGCTCGGCGTGCGCATACACGAACTGCCGATCGCCGCACCGATGGATGCCTACACGGCCACGCTGCGTGGCGAGTTTGCGGGAAGAGAGGCCGACCTCACCGAGGAGAACCTGCAGGCGCGGATCCGCGGCAACCTGTTGATGGCGCTCTCCAACAAGTTTGGCTGGCTGGTGCTCACGACGGGCAACAAGTCGGAGATGTCGGTCGGTTACACCACTCTCTACGGCGACCTCGCCGGCGGCTTCGCAGTGATCAAGGACGTGCCCAAGACGCTTGTCTACCGGCTGTGCGAGTGGCGCAACTTGGATGCCGGCTCGCGACCGGGGCCGGCCGGCGGCACCGCCGGCGAGCAGGTGGCGGCGCCGATTCCCCGGTCGATCATCGACCGTGCTCCCTCCGCCGAGCTGCGCGAGAACCAGCGCGACGAGGACTCACTGCCGCCGTACGAGATGCTCGACCGGATTCTGCACGGCTACATCGAGCTCGACCATGGCCGCGAGCGGCTGATCGCCGACGGGCTTCCCGCCGGTGAGGTCGACCGCACGATTCGCCTCGTCGATCTCGCCGAGTACAAGCGCCGCCAGGCGCCCCCCGGGATCAAGATCACCACCCGCGCCTTCGGCCGCGACCGGCGCATGCCGATCACCAACTGGTATCGGGGGTAGGGGAGGTCGCTGGATCGGCCCTGCCGGCCGACCGGCGGGCGGCGTGCCGCTACGCTGCGCCCCGTGCGATCCCGACTCCCGATGCCGGCGCGGCCGACCGCGGCGCTCGCGCTGCTCGTGCTCGGCGCGCTCGGGCTGGGCGCCTGCGCCAACACCGTCCAAGACGAGCCGACCGCACCGAGTGCGCTGGAGTCGCTGGTGACGCAGGAAGGCTTCCCGGTGTACTGGCTGGGGGGCACCTTCCGGGGACTGTCGATCACCGACGTGGGACGCGACCCGAGCGGGGCCTACGCAATCCAGTACGGCAACTGCCTGGTGGGAGGCGAGACCGTATGCGTGACCCCTCTGCAGATCGTCACCTCGCCCGACAACAGCTTCCTGCCTGGTGGGGGCGCCGCGCAGAACACGGTGCTGATCAGGGGCGTACGGGGCCACTCGGCGCTTGGCGGCAAGGCGCTATCGCTGGCGACCGGCGGCGTGGTGGTCGACCTCTACGCCGACCGACCGGCGCTCGCTCGTGCCGCGGCCGAAGCGATGGTGACGATCAACGCGCCGGCTGGGATCGACGACGCGCCGACGGGCGGCGCGGCCGGCCGTGGGCAGGCTGGCCGCCCGACCCCGCTCTCTCAGTCGGACCTTCCCGGCGCGCCGCTTGCGCCACCGCTGCCCAATAGCGGCTACGGCGAACGGCCGCTGCCCTCCCAGCAGCCGGCAATCGCGCCGGCCGGGGTCGGGCCGTCGGGGCAGCTGCTCAAGAAATAGACGGCGAGGCGTCCGGCAGCGGGCGCACGGCGATCGTCATGCGCGTCACCGCGCACAGCTTGCCCGCGTCGTCGCTGAAGCGCACATCCCACACCCATGTGGTGCGGCCCCTGTGCAAACGCGTGCCGCGCGCGTGCACCGCACCGGCGGTGATCGGGCGCAGGAAGCTCGTGTTGTTGGAGAGGCCCATCGCCGCCGAGCCCTCCGGGAAAACCGCTATCGCGGTCGCCAGCGAGGTCATCGACTCTGCCAGCGAGGCATACACGCCCCCGTGCACCAAGCCGTACGGCTGCCTGAGTTCATCGCGCACACGCACACGCGCACGCACCTCCTCGCCGGACACCTCCAGCAACTCCAGGCCGTAGAGGCGATCGAATCCCTGCAGCACCTCATTGATCTGCTCGGCACTGGGGATCTCCATCGCGGCGCCACGATAGCCTACGACCAACCTATGAGTCGCGTCGAGGATCTTACGCCCGATCTGCGGGCAGTGCTGTCATTGCTCGTGGGCAGGCACCAGCGCTACGGCGAGATCGCCACGCTGCTGAGCATCGAGGAGCGTGCCGTGCACGACCGGGCACACGCCGCGCTCGCGCTGCTCGCCCCACGCCGGGCGCGCGAGCTGAGCGCCTCGCAGCGCGAGCAGGTCGGCGAGTACCTGCTCGGCCAGGCGCCGCCGGTCGAGCAGTCGGCAGCGGTCGCATATCTGGAGAGCTCCGCCGCCGCGCGTGCCTGGGCGCGAGCGCTCGCAATCGAGCTTGCTCCCCTATCCACCGACCTGCCTTCGATCCCGCAAGAGCCCCCTTTGACAGCCGCCAGCTCACGGCGCGGCGGCGCACTGCTGCTCGGTGGGCTGGCCGTCGTGGTGGTCGTCGCCGTGGCGTTGATCGTGAGCCTCGGCGGCGGGTCGTCCCCGAGCTCCGCCACCACCTCCTCGACGCCGAGCGAATCGGGTGGATCGACTTCCGCCGCGACGAGCACTGCGAGCACGACCTCGAGCACATCCACGACTTCAGGCAAATCCGGCTCGGACAAATCTGGCTCCGGCAAATCTGGCTCCGGCAAAGCCAGCGAACCACATCTCAGCGCGACGCTTGCGCTCACGCCGCCCAACAACACCAGCAAGGCGCTGGGGCTGGTGGAGGTGATCGCCGAGGGCAACGAACACGCGTTCATCCTCGCCGCCGAACACCTGCCGCCCACCAACGGCTTCCACTACGCGGCGTGGCTGTACAACACGCCAACCGACGCCTACTTCCTCGGCGGCGGCACCACGGTGAGCTCCAAGGGCACGCTCAAAGCGGCTCAAGCGCTGCCCACCAACGCGGCCCACTACGCCACGATCATCCTCACCGAAGAGCACGAGGAACGGCCCAAGCAGCCAGGCCCGATCGTGCTGAGCGGGAACTTCAAGCTCGGCTAGAGCCGCACGCCGGGCACGTGGGCATGGAGGCCCACGCTCCACCACGCTGGGACCAGAAGCGGGGCGCGCGGATGCGCCCCCACCATCGCCTCACGGCAACAGCTTCCCGGGGTTCATGATCCCCGCCGGGTCGAGCTGGCGCTTCAGCGCTCGCAGGGCCTCGACGCCCTGCGCACCCAGCTCGCGCTCGATCCACGGGAGGTGGTCGCGCCCGACGCCGTGGTGGTGGGTGATCGTGCCGCCGTGGCGCACAATCGCATCGCCCGCCGCGCGCTTGACTGCCTGCCACTGCTCGATCTCCGCGCCCTCGCGCTGTCTCGCCAGTAGCGTGAAGTACAGCGAGGCGCCCGTCTCGTAGAGGTGGGAGACGTGGCACATCGCCACGCCCTCGGTTCCCTGGGCGCGCAGTGCTCGCTCGATCGCGGCGCACGTCTCGCGGTGCAGCCGCCGCACGTTCGACCAGCTCGTGGCGGTCTCCAGCGTCTCGGCCATCACGCCGTGGGTGAGCAGCTCATCGCGCAGGTAGGGCGCCGCGAAGCGCTGCCGGCGCCACGCTTCTCCCGGCGAGCGCCCGACAGGCAGACCGCCGTGGCTGCGCACCAGCTCGTGCGCCCGTGCTCTGCCGCGCTCCACCTCCTGCAGTGTGCCCTCGAAGCCGAGGATCGCCAGACACCCTTCGCCGTAGCCCCGCGCGCGCAGGTAGGCCTTGCCGGCGCGGCTCTTCGCACGGGCCTGCAATGCGCCGCGGATGCTTTCCACGCCCTCCGCGCGCCCCGCCCCGGCGGCGGCCTGTGCCTGGGCGAGCGACATGCGCGTCTCCGCCTCGTCGGAGAGCCGCGTCACCGCCGGCGCCGCGTGCTCCTGCGCGAGCGCCCGCAGCGCGCTCACGCCCGACGGGAAGTCCGCAAAGAACGCGGCCTCGTAGCAGCGCTCCCGCGGCGCCGGGCGCAGGCGCAGATCGAGCTGGCTGATCACTCCCAGCGCGCCCTCCGCGCCGACCAGCAGCCTGCGCAGATCGGGGCCCGCCGCGCTGGCCGGCCGCGCCGGGAGTGCGATCTCCCCGGCGGGCGCGGTGAGGCGCACTCCCACCACCAGCTCCTCGAAGCGCCCATACCCGGTGGATGCCTGCCCGGCGCCGCCGCTCGCCGCGCAGCCCCCGAGCGAGACGTATTCGAAGGACTGGGGGAAGTGCCCGAGCGTCAGGCCCCGCGCCGTCAGGTGCCGCTCGAGCGCGGGCGCGCGCATTCCCGCCTGGACGCTCGCCACGCGCGACTCGCCATCCACCTCGATGAGCTGGGCGAGCTTGCTCATGTCGAGCGCCACCACCGCCGCGTGCTCGCCCCGCAGTGGCGCCACACCGCCCACCACGCTGGTGCCCCCACCGAATGGCACCACCGCGATCGAGCGCTTCGCGCACAGCGCCAGCAGCGCGCCGAGCTGCGCGGGGCTGCTGGGGTAGAGCACGGCGTCAGGCGCCTCCGCGAGCTCTCCGGCACGCAGACGCACGAGGTCGGGGTAGCCCCTGCCGGCGGCATGCCCGACGCGCTCGGCGTGATCGTCGCGCACGGCGTGGCCGCCAAGCAGCGTCTGCAGCTCCGCGCGGGCTCCCTCCGGCAGCTGCGCGGGTGGCAGCTGCACACGAGCTAGCGCCACCGGCGGGCGGGGGTTGGGCGAGGTCCCTACCGTCTCACGGAGCAGCCGCAGCATCGCCGGACCGACCGCCGGCGCGTGCGCCGGATCCCCCCAGCCCCACCAGCGCATCGTTGGGGTCTGGTGGGGGGCGAGGGGCCCGACCGAAGCCGGGAGACACGCGCCTCCGGCGCGCATCCCCGTTTCGGCCAGCCGGCCTCCCGCCGCCTGCGCCACCCTCTTGTCAGCCAAAGACCCGCTCCAAACCGTCGAGCGCCTCATCGAGCACGTTGCCGGCGGCGCGCCGTACGCGGCTGGCGCCGAGGTTGGTGAACAGCCCGCGCAGCTTCTGGCGCAGCTCGATCGTCACCTGCGTGCCACTCCCGGCAGGCTCCAGGCGCAGCTCGGTGCGGGCGGCCGACAGCACGCGCGCAAAGGGCGTGTCCCGCACCTGCTGCTCCCAGCGCAGCGTCAACGCCTGTTCGTCCGCTTCGACCAGGAAGTCCGCGCGCACCAGCCTGCCGTTGCGGCTGGCGAACACCTTCGTGAAGGCGTCGCGCTCCACGCCCTCAACGCGCGTCACCCGCGGCCACCACCGCGGCAGGTGGTTGGGGTCGGCGATCAGCTCCCACACCTCGCCGGCGGGGGCGTCCATCGTGCGGGTGCGTGCGGTGGTGGGCACCGCTATTTGGCGATCTTGCGCAGGTCGCGCACCAGCAGCAGATGACGCAGGTGCGAGGTGACCGCGGCGAGGTTCTCGAGCGCCTCCAGCGCCTCCTTGCGCCGCTGCGGATTGCGCGAGCGCAGGGCGGGGGCGAGGATCTGCTGCAGCAGGCCGGCCTCGCGGTCGGCGGAGGTGCGGAACACGCGCAGATTGCGCCCCCCCACGCCGTAGCGTGCCAACTCGGACACCGCGCCGATGATCTCGCGCTCGGTTTCGTCGTAGTAGCGCTGCCCGCCGCGCTGCTCGCCTTTGACGACCCCATACTCCTCCAGCTCGCGCACCAGCTTCGCGTCGGCCTGTGTCTCATCCAGCACTTCCTGGAGCGTGTACAGCGCGCCGCTCTCCTCGCGCACGCTCACGCTCGCGCGCCGCCGGCGCGCGGGGAACGAATTGCCGCCCGCCCGTGGCGCGGGCGCGGGGTTGGCCGGGTCACCATCGAATCCGGGCGCCGGCGTCTCATCGCTGCGCCCGGCGGCCAGCTCCTGGCGGATGACCCGCAGCGGCAGAAACTCGTCGCGCTGCATCCGCAAAATCGTGCGCAGCCGTGCCACGTCGCCCTGGCTGTAGAGGCGGTAGCCGCCCGGTGTGCGTCGCGGGTTGAGCAGCTTCTGGTCCTCCAGATAGCGGATCTTGGAGATCGAGATGTCGGGGAACTCCTGCGCCAGCGCCTTGCACACCGCACCGATCGTGTACGGCTTGGACGGGATGGTGGCTGCCGGGGTGGCCATCAGCGTGCGTGGTAGCTCAGCTTGTACTTGCCGATCTGCAGCTCATCGCCCTCTTCGAGGCGGTGGGACTCGATCCGCTCGCGGTTGACGTAAGTGCCGTTCAGCGAGCCGCAGTCGTCGAGGTGCCAGTCGTCGCCACGTCTGATCAGCAGCGCGTGGTCGCGCGAGACGGTGATGTCGTCGAGGAACACCGCGCTGTCGGGGCGGCGGCCGATGCTCATCCGCTCGCCCTCGATCGGGAAGCTCTCGCCCACGCGGCCTCCGCCGGCTCTCACAACCAGCGCCGGCCCGCGTGCGGTGACGTCGTCGAGCTCGACCGGCACCAGCTCGCCGCTCTCGTCGATGCGGTAGGTCGCGGTGACCGAGTCGCCCGCCACCTCACTGGCCTCCGCGCGCAGCGATGCGCCGCAGCGCTGGCAGAAGTTGGCCCCCTCGCCGTTGGCGGAGCCGCACTCGGGACAGATCGTCGCCATCCCGCTGTCGCCTCAGGCGTCGCTCGGCGGCTCGCCCTGAGGAGCGAGCCCGGATCTGCCGGCCAGAATCTCGCTGAGCTGCTCCACGTCCGCTCCGCTGATCAACTGGTCGCCGTTGTCGTGCTTGTGCTGCAGGCGGTTGACCAGCTCGGCGCGCAGAATGTCGATCTTGCCGTGCAGGATGCGCCGCCGGTAGGAGATGTCGGTCTCCTCGTCGGTCAGCTCGCGGATCAGGCTCTTCAGCTCGGCGTCCGTGAGGGCACCTAGGTCGGGAAACGTGTCCATGGCTGGTCGTGTGCTCCTCTCGCGGCTTAGTCGACAGTTCTTCGACCACTATACCGAAGCGTCAAGTTGAGGTTGAGGTCTTGCATCATCTGAGCTGCCTCGCGCCATCGCGCACGTACAGCGCGGTGGCGGTGAGCGACAGCAAGAGGCCGATGTACAGCAGGATCGCGCCCAGCCCTTCGAGTCCCACCATCGCGAAGAAGAAGCCGCCCATCAAAGGTGCGACCGAGAGGCG
>JBEKYV010000250.1:0-5666 GCA_049510515.1 Solirubrobacteraceae bacterium
CGTGCTTGGCTACGCCACCCCGCATGAGGTGCCGGCCACCGACAGCTTCAAAGAGCTTGGCCTCGGCTCGCTCGGCGCCGTTCGCCTGTCGCGCGCGCTGCGCGCCGTCAGCGGTCTGCAGCTGCCCGCGACCGTCGTGTTCGACTACCCGACGCCGGCCGAGCTGGCCCGGCACCTGCTGGCCGAGGCCGGGGGCGCGCCGGCCGGCGGGCGCGCGGTGGCGCGCGCGACGCCGCGGCTCGGCGAGCCGATCGCGATCGTCGGAATCAGCTGCCGCTACCCCGGCGGCGAGCGCCCGGTGCGCTCGGCCGAGGAGCTGTGGGGGCTCGTCGCCGGCGGCGTCGACGCGATCGGCCGCTTTCCCGCCGACCGCGGCTGGGACCTCGAGGCGCTGTACGACCCCGACCCCGAACACGACGGCACCAGCTACACGCGCGAGGGCGGCTTCCTCTACGACGCCGGTGAGTTCGATGCGGGCTTCTTCGGGATCAGCCCGCGCGAGGCGCTGGCGATGGATCCCCAGCAGCGGCTGCTGCTGGAGCTCGCCTGGGAGGCGCTCGAAGATGCCGGCGTCGATCCCCACTCGCTGCGCGGCAGCGCCACCGGTGTGTTCGTCGGCGTCGGCTCCAGCGGCTACGGCATCGGCGCGGCGCCGCGCGAGAGCCTCGGGGGCTACCGTATGACCGGCAGCGTCGGCAGCGTGGTCTCCGGCCGCGTCGCCTACACGCTCGGGCTGGAGGGGCCCGCGATCTCGATCGACACCGCCTGCTCCTCCTCGCTGGTGGCGCTGCACCTCGCCTGCGGGGCGCTGCGCGGGGGCGAGTGCACGCTGGCGCTCGCCGGAGGCGTCACCGTGATCGCCTCGCCCGACGCGTTCGTCGAATTCGCCCGCCAGCGCGGCCTCGCGCCCGACGGGCGCTGCAAGTCCTACGGCGACGCCGCCGACGGCACCGGCTGGAGCGAGGGCGCGGGCGTGCTGCTGCTCGAGCGCCTCTCCGACGCGCGCCGCCACGGCCACCCGGTGCTGGGCGTGGTGCGCGGCAGCGCGGTCAACCAGGATGGCGCCAGCAACGGGCTGACCGCCCCCAACGGGCCCTCCCAGCAGCAGGTGATCATGCAGGCGCTCGCCAACGCCGGCTTGGCGCCGAGCGAGGTCGACGCGGTCGAGGGTCACGGGACAGGCACCACGCTCGGCGACCCGATCGAGGCGCACGCGCTGCTTTCGACCTACGGTCGCAACCGCCCGGAGGACGCGCCGCTGTGGTTGGGCTCGATCAAGTCCAACATCGGCCACTCCGTCTCCGCCGCCGGGGTCGCGGGCGTGATCAAGATGGTGATGGCGCTACGCCACGGGATGCTGCCGCGCACGCTGCACGCGGAGCGCCCATCGAGCCAGATCGATTGGTCTGCAGGTGCGGTCGAGCTGCTGCGCGAGGAGCGGCCGTGGCAAAGCCGGGGCGGCCGCCCGCGCCGCGCGGGGATCTCCTCGTTCGGGGTGAGCGGCACCAACGCGCACGTGATCGTCGAGGAGGCGCCGGTCGGTCGGCCGCCCTCGCGCCAGCCCGAGCCGCGACCTCTGCCGGGTGTGCTGCCGTGGGTCGTCTCAGGTCGCGGCGGCCCCGGCCTGCGGGCGCAGGCGGCACGCCTGCACGAGTTCCTCGCCGACGCCCCCGAGCTCGACGCGGCCGACGTCGCGCTCTCGCTCACGGCGCGCGCGGCGCTCGGGAGTCGGGCCGTCCTGTTGGGCGAGACGCGCGAGGAGCTGCTCGAGCGCCTCGCCGAGCTGGCCGGCGGCCAGAGCGAGGGGAGCGTGCTGCAGAGCGGCGCCGTGGACGAGCGGCTCGGCGGTCTGGCCGAGACGTGGGTGGCGGGTGAGGAGGTGGATTGGAGCGAGATGTTCGCGGGCACCGCCGCCAAGCGGGTGCGGCTGCCCTTCTATGCCTTCCAGCGCGAGCGCTACTGGTTGGAGCTGAGCCCGGGGGGGCAGTCGGGCGCCCCAGCCGAGCGCTCCGGCATCGCGGGATGGCGCTATCGCGTGCAGTGGCAGCCGGTGAGCGAGCACGCGGTGGGAGCACCCGCCGGCGTGTGGCCGGTGATCGTTGCGAGCGGCTGCGCGGAGGACCCGCTGTCCGCCGGCGTCGTGGAGGCGCTCGCGGCCGCCGGCGCCGAGCCGGTCCTGGTGGAGCTCGACCGCGAATGCGCCGACCGCGTGCGGCTCGCCGAGCTGCTGCGTGAGCGACTCGCCTCAGGCGGGCAGGGCCGCGAGCCCGTCGGCGGGGCGCTCTCGCTGCTGGCGGTGGGTGGAGATCCGCTCCGTGGAGAGGTGATCGGGACGTTCACGCTGGCGCAGGCGCTCGGCGACGCCGAGGTGGGGGCGCCGTTGTGGTGTGTGACGCAGGGTGGTGTGCGGGCTGTCGCCGGCGATCGCGTGCCGGCGCCCGCGGCGGGGCTTGTGTGGGGCCTCGGCCTGGTGCTCGGCCTGGAGCAGCCGGGCCGCTGGGGCGGCCTCGTGGACCTGCCGCCGCAGGCCGATGCGAGCACGTTCGCGCCACGTCTCTGCGCGGTGCTGGGCAACCACCGGGGCGAGAACGAAGTGGCGCTCCGCGCGCAGGGCGTGCTCGCGCGGCGACTGGTGCGCGTGCCACCGGCGGAGCTGCGCACGAACGAGCCCTACCGGCCGCGGGGCACCGTGCTCGTGACCGGCGGCACTGGCGCGCTGGGCGGTCATCTTGCCCGCTGGCTGGTGGGCCTCGGCGCCGAGCACGTGCTGCTGGTGAGCCGCCGTGGCCCAGAGGCGCCGGGCGCGCGCGAGCTGGTTGCAGAGCTCGAGTGCGAGCACGACGAGGCGCGGGTGAGCGTGGTCGCGTGCGACGTCGCCGACCGCACCCAGCTGCAGCGCCTGCTGTCGGAGATCCCCGCCGAGCTGCCGCTGAGCGCCGTGTTCCATGCGGCCGGCGTGCTCGACAACGAGCCGATCGACGGGCTGACGGCCGAGCGCGTCGAGCGGGTGCTGCGCGCGAAGGCCGGCGCGGCGTGGCTGCTGCACGAGCTGACCGCGGAGCTGGAGCTGGATGCGTTCGTCTCGTTCTCCTCGATCGCGGCCACGCTCGGCAGCGGCGGACAGAGCGCCTACGCGGCGGCGAACGCGTATCTGGACGCGCTTACCGACCACCGCCGCGCGATCGGCCTGGCGGCGACCTCGATCGCGTGGGGCGCGTGGGCCGGCGCCGGGATGGCGGCCGGCGACGAGCGCTTCCTGGAGCGGCAGGGCATCCGCGCGCTGGCGCCGGTGCAGGCGCTTGCGGCGCTCGGCGAGGCGCTTGTCGCCGACGCCGGCTGCCTGACGATCGCCGACCTCGACTGGGAGCGCTACGCGCCCACCTACAGCGCGGCGCGGGCGCGGCCGCTGATCGGAGAGCTGCCGGAGGCGCGCGCGGCGCTGGGGGAGGACGACCGCGCCGGCGGCAAGAGTGGCGCCGCGGGGAGCGAGCTCGCGCGGCGGCTGTCGGGCGTCGCCGCGTCTGAGCGCGAGCAGGTGGTGCTGGCGCTGGTGCGCACCCACGCCGCCGCCGTGCTCGAGCACTCCTCCTCCGAGGCGGTGCCGCCCGGGCAGGCCTTCAAAGAGCTCGGCTTCGACTCGCTCGCGAGCGTGCAGCTGGCGCGCCGGCTGCGCGAGGCAACCGGGCTGACGCTGGCGGCGACGGCCGTGTTCGACTACCCGACGCCACAGGAGCTGGCCGCGCACCTGCTCGCGCAGCTCGCCGGAGAGCGCGCCACGGTGAGCGTCGTCCCGGTCGCCGCTCGCGCGCTCGACGAGCCGGTCGCGATCGTCGGGATGAGCTGCCGCTTCCCGGGGGGCATACGCTCTCCGGGCGAGCTGTGGGAGCTGCTCGCCGCCGGCGGCGACGCGATCGGGCCCTTCCCCGCCGACCGCGGCTGGGACCTGGGGCGGCTGTATGACCCCGACCCCGCCAGCGTCGGCACGAGCTATGCGCGCGAGGGCGGCTTCCTCTACGACGCGGGTGAGTTCGATGCGGCCTTCTTCGGGATCGGCCCGCGCGAGGCGCTGGCGATGGATCCGCAGCAGCGGCTGCTGCTGGAGGTCTGCTGGGAGGCGCTGGAGGATGCTGGCGTCGATCCGCTCTCGCTGCGCGGCGCCCCCACCGGGGTGTTCGCGGGCGTCGGCGCCAGCGGCTACGGCGTCGGCGCGCCCGCGGCGGAGGGCCTGGAGGGCTACCGCATGACCGGCAGCCTGGCGAGCGTCGTCTCCGGCCGCGTGGCCTACACGTTCGGCTTCGAGGGCCCCGCGGTGTCGGTCGACACGGCCTGCTCCTCCTCGCTGGTGGCGCTGCACCTGGCGTGCGGGGCCCTGCGCGGCGGTGAGTGCTCGCTGGCGCTGGCGGGCGGCGTCGCGGTGATGGCCTCCCCCGACGCGTTCATCGAGTTCAGCCGCCAGCGCGGCCTCGCCCCCGACGGCCGCTGCAAGTCCTTCGGCGATGGGGCGGACGGCACCGGCTGGAGCGAGGGCGCGGGCGTGCTGCTGCTTGAGCGTCTCTCCGACGCCCAGCGCCACGGCCACCGCGTGCTCGGCGTGATCCGCGGCAGCGCCGTCAACCAGGATGGCGCCAGCAACGGGCTGACGGCGCCCAACGGCCCCTCCCAGCAGCGCGTGATCGCGCAGGCGCTCGCCAACGCCGGCCTGGCGCCCGGCGAGGTAGACGCGGTCGAGGGGCATGGCACCGGCACCACGCTCGGCGACCCGATCGAGGCGCAGGCGCTGCTCGCCACATACGGCCGCGACCGCCCGGCCGGCGCGCCGCTGTGGTTGGGGTCGGTGAAGTCCAACATCGGCCACGCCGCCGCGGCCGCCGGCGTCGCGGGCGTGATCAAGATGGTGCTGGCGCTGCGCCACGGGACGCTGCCGCGCACGCTGCACGCGCAGCAGCCCTCCACGCGGGTCGACTGGTCGGCCGGCGCCGTCGAGCTGCTCGCGCAGGAGCGGCCGTGGCAGCCCAATGGTCACCCGCGCCGCGCCGGGGTCTCCTCGTTCGGGGTCAGCGGCACCAACGCCCACCTGATCCTGGAGGAGGCGCCGAGCGATGAGCGCGACGGCGTGGTCGAGGAGGCCCATGACGGCGGGGATCGGCCAGCCCGCGATGGCGGGGATCGGCCAGCCCCCGAGCCGGTCGCGGTGCTCGAGCTGCCGTGGATCGTCTCCGGCCGCGGCCGCGAGGGGCTGCGGGCACAGGCCGAGCGGCTGCAGAGCTTCCTGGCCGATGCGCCGGGGCTCGACCCGGTCGATGTCGCCCGCTCGCTGGCGGTGCGTGCGGCCTTGGAGGATCGCGCGGTCGTGCTGGCCGAGTCTCCGCCGATCGGGTCCTCGCCGGTCAACGCCCCGTCGATGGACTCCCAATTGGCTCAAGATCGCGGGCAACTGCTGGCGGGCTTGGCCGAAGCGGCCAGCGGAGACAGCTC
The DNA here is from genome assembly GCA_049510515.1 of Solirubrobacteraceae bacterium. GTDB lineage: Bacteria > Actinomycetota > Thermoleophilia > Solirubrobacterales > Solirubrobacteraceae > Palsa-744. Next base: position 5,476 of record JBEKYV010000250.1, read on the forward strand.
GGCAAACGTCCTGCGCGGCACAGCCGGCGGCGGACGAACCGCCTTCCTGTTCACCGGCCAGGGCAGTCAGCGTGCGGGCATGGGCAGCGAGCTGTATGAGGCGTTCGCGGTGTTCCGCGAGGCGTTCGACGAGACGTGCGCCCACTTCGACCCCCACCTCGAACGCTCGCTGCGCGAGGTCGTGTTCGGGG
>JBEKYV010000251.1:0-5640 GCA_049510515.1 Solirubrobacteraceae bacterium
ACCGACGAGGAACTCGCGGCCAGCCGCGCGCTCGCCCGGGTCATGCTCGACGGCATGACGGCCTTCACGCGCATCGCCGATGCCTTTGCCGTCACCGAGAACGCCGTCGGACTCGGTGCGATAGAGGTGCTCCGCGACGAGCCAACCACCGCGGTCTGCATGACAGCGTTCATCCTCGCAGCCAGCAGATCCAGCGCCTTGAGCGAGAACCTGCGAGCAGTCGTCGACGCCCTCAGGGAGAAGATCCTGCCGGTCGAGGAACGCGCCAGGGAGCTGGCAGCGTTGCCGGCCGACGACCTACACCAGCAGCTACCCGGACTGGGGACCCTCCCATTTATCGAGCAGGTCCGCCTCAAACGTCTCATCGCCGAGTACCGCGATGAGCGACCCCAGTAGCGCCAAGCACCGGCCTTTGGTTCGCACCGTATCTTTCCTTGTGGTGGTGACCCAGCGGATCTCGGCAAACGCGATCACGGCGCTCAAGGAGGCGTTGGCGGCGGCGTTCTGGTTCAAGTCTGATCTCTACGGCTACGCCAGGGCGGCGGTCGGGGGAGAGCCGCTGTTCCTGGCGGGCATTGACTGGACAGGTCCGCAACTCAAGCGCGACAGCGCGTCGGTATTCGTCGACCGCCTGGTGCGCGAACAGGACGAACACCAGGACGTACTCCTCGCGCTGCTCGTCGATGTAGCAGCTATGGATGAGTTTCCGGGGCTACACAAGTCCGATGATCCAACAGTGCGCATCGCCACGGCACGCGAGGCTGTCGCTCGGTTGCGATCGGTGGTGCAGCCCTATGAGAAAGCACTGATGGCGCAGCAAGCGAACCGTGAGCGCTTCGACGCCGCGAAGCGGGAGGCCGAGGAGCGCCGCGCGACGGCACAGCGCCTGGGCGAGCTCAAGACCCGCTACTTCGAGATCCTCGGCCTGGAGCCGACGCCGCGCGGCTTCGCGCTAGAGAAACTCCTGGTAGACATCTTTGAGGTGTTCGACCTCGACCCGCGTGGCTCGTTTCGAGTAATCGGCGAGCAGATCGACGGTGGATTCGCCTTCGGTGGCGAGTACTTCTTGCTAGAGGCGAAGTGGGAGAAGGATCCGACAGCCCGCGACGGGCTCGACGTGTTCACTGCAAAGGTGCACCGACGCGGTGAGAATACGCTCGGGTTGTTCTTGGCGATCAACGGCTTCGAGCCGACTGCGGTCGAACTCCACTCGGGCAACCGCTCACCGATTATGCTCATGGACGGCGCGGACCTATACGCGGTGCTGGACGGGCGCATCGACCTGCGCGAGTTGCTGCGCCGCAAGCGCCGCGAGACGTCAATGACCGGCCGCGTGCTGCTCACAGCAACAGACATCCTCGCGAGCAGCCTGGGCTGATCTGCCCTGGCTTGGTGGGGTCGGTGGTCTGATCACCTCCTCCCTCGCGGCAAAGCGGCAGCCATCAACCGCAACGCTGAATAGTCTGGCTCCGAACGAACTCCGGGGAGCGTATTATCGGGCGCTCGCAGGACACCTGCTCTGCATCGCGGACCAAGAGCGTGGTGGGTTCGACTTCGGTTCACGGCTGGAGTTCGTCCATTCCGATCGTCTAGCGACTCCCTGGCGTCACATTCGCTGAGCTCGGAGCACAAGCGGTCAGCATGGGCAGGACCCCGGAGCGTGCCTACCGTCGCCGCCTCGCGCAGTTGCGCGCCGACGACGACCTGAGGTCGGAGGTCACATGTAGCATGGTCCTATGTCTCGGTGCACAGCGCCCGTCTACGGCCACCGCACGGCGAGCGGCGCCGCGAACTGCCCGGTGTGCGGCCGCCGGTCGTCGTACCGTCCCTCCTACTCCTACTCCCCGCCGGTCACCTCGTACCGGAGTGGCGGGGGTGAATCGTCGGCTGGGGGCGGAGCCTCCGGCAGAGCCGCGTCGTCGGGCGGCGGGAGGTCGCGTCGTACCCGAGGCGGGAACTCATACTAAGTCGTAATCAAGTTGATTGATGATGTGATCCATTGATGGCTGGCGAGGGATTGGATCGTGGTGTGGTCTGCTTCCAGGGCTCGTAGCTCCTGTTCGAGATCGTCTTCGACTTCGTCCGGGCTGTCGTAGGCCTTGTTGGCGAAGCGCCGCTCGCGGATCAGATCCCATAGCTGCTCGGTGGGGTTCAGCTCGGGGCTGTAGGGCGGCAGGGTGACGATGCTGAGGTTCTCGGGTAACGAGAGTTCGGTGGCGGTGTGCGACCCGGCGCCGTCGCAGACCATCACGATCAGCTCGTCGGGGTGGCGCTTTGCGACCTCGCCCACGAAGCGCTGGAAGCATTCGCCGTGCATGCTCGGCAGGATCAGGCTGTCAAGCACACCGTCGTCGGGGCACAGCGCGCCGTAGGCGTAGGTGTACTCACGCACGGTCTGGCAGTCCACCACGGGACGCACACCGGGTGGCGCCCAGCAGCGCACCGGGCGGTTCATCCGCCCGAAGCGCGCCTCGTCCATGAACATCAGCCGTAGCGGGCGAGGATCGTCCGCTCGGGCGGACGCCAGGAGCGTTGGGAAGTTTCCTTGAACGCCTCCTGGCGAGTGGGGTCGGCCTGCGGATGGCGTGGTCTCGGTATGACCTTGCGCCACCCGTGGCGCGCAAGGATCCGGTACAGCGTCGAGGGGTCGGGGGCCTCACCGCAGCGGCGCTCCAGCTCGCTGAGCATCGCGGCCGCCGTGACGAGCTGCCCCTCCCGCGCGGCGTCTTCGAAGTGCGCGACGAACTCGGCCTCCTCCTCGCTGCTGAGAACCCCAAGGCGCCGCCCACCCCAGCCGTCCGTGAACAGCGTGCGCTCACCATCGCTGAGATATTCCGCCTTGCGGCGATACACGCTGCTGCGGGTCAACCCGACAGCCTCAGCGACGTCCTTGGCCTCCCAACCCAACGCCAACAAACGAACACACATCACCCGAGCATGCTCACGCGCCGACAGGCCCTTGCCGGCCAGCAGCTCATCCATACGCTCAACAGTGCCCCCTGGGAACGGAATCGAAGTAGCCATACAGCAAAGTTCGACACCGATCCTACATCACCTGCCTTGATTGCGGGCTGGTATCAGTGTTGTACACGTCAGCCGAGTGGCGCTCGATGGAGCCACTGGCTCGCAAGGCCGAGGAGCAGGCGCGCCAACACCCGGAGCGTCGCGACCTTTTCCTCTGCCATGCCTGGGATGACCGGAATGGCTGCGCGACTGAGCTATTCGACCTCCTGAAGTCCAACGACGCGACAGTCTGGTTCAGCGAGAGGGACGTCGGCCTCGGCAAGTCGCTTCTCCGCGAGATCGACAAGGGGCTGGTGACTTCCCGGGTCGGCGTCGTGCTGGTGACCCCGGCGCTGCTGACGAGCCTGGCAGCCGAAGGAATCGCCGATAAGGAGTTCTCCGCGCTGCTTGCGACCGACCGAGTGATCCCCGTCGCCCATGGCACGACCTTTGATGCCCTCCGGGACGTCAGCCCCCTGCTCGCCTCGCGTTCCGGACTGGACACCGCGGAGTCGTCGTTGGAGGCGGTCGCCGCCAAGATCGCCGCCGCCGCCGCGGCGCTCGCCGAGGACGACGCCTGACAGGACGCGACGGCGTCCTGGCTCCATCCCAGTTTTGGGCGTCGTGCGATGGTTCCGGGCCTCGGCGCTTGCTTTTCCTTGGTGAGCAGTAGCCGGCGTCGGCGCTGATGGCGTCGCTGCTTAAGGACGAGCTTGGAGCGCATCGTCCGGCGCTCGCAGGACGCCTGCCTCCGCATCGAGGAGCAGGAACACGGGTTCGGCGTTAGTTCGCAACTGGAGTTCGTCCGTTGCAAGCGCGCGCCGGTCGGCACGAGGAACCCCAGCATGTTCGTCCCCAGCACGAGAGCCGGCCCCCATTCGTTAGCATCTGGCGCATGTTCTCCGGCTGCGGAGCACGCGTGGTCGTCTTCGACGACAACGGCGCACCGCCGGCGTTCCCCGTCCAGGTCATCACGATCAGGCCGCGCTCGGGTAAGCACCCCCCGCCGCTGATGGCGTACATCGGCCGAGACGCACCGGCGGACATCGAGTACTGGGAGCCATACCCAGGTGTGCGAATTACTCGTCACGACGGCTACCGGCTGGAACCAAGCAGCACGAGCGTCCACACGGCCTACCCTAGTGGCGGCAACTTCGACGTCGGCGACTCGAGCGACGTGCCGCTCGTCGTCATCGTCCTGCCTTCCGGGTGGGCAGCGATCGTGCCGCCCGACCCCGACAACCTGGAGGATCCACCGGCGATTGCTCACCTCCACGATGACGGCAGACTGATCCTCGCCTTCTCCAGCGATGAGCTCGTCGACCAGCCAATCGGTGGGTGGTGGAAGACGCATTGGCTGATGTACAAGGTCGAAACTTGCGACGCACTTGTGCGCAGCCGAGGATCAATCAACGCAGCCTTCCGCCGTGGTGGACGTCGTCGCCGCCCAGCAGGCCCGCGGCAGCCCGATCACACGTGGGATCCAACTCGGACGTTCGACGTCATCGGAACCTGCGTCTTGATCGCGCTTGCGGCCGTGAGCGCGATCGTTGGGGCGCTTGGGCCCGACCGGCAGACCCGACAGCTGGTTTTATACTCGCTTGCCGTCATCCTCTTCGCTGTCGGCGTTTTCCTGCTGGTACGGACAGTAAAGCTTCGCGGCTGGCGCCTGCGCGGCGTTCTGCGACGATGATGCATCACTGACGAGTTCCGACCGTCAGCGGTGCTGACTACTCGCTCCCGCAATCGCCCACGGAAGTGAGCGCGTCCGGTACTGGGCGTCGTCGTCTGCTACGCCGCACGTTTGACTTGCTCAGTACCAGATCGCGATTCGCCGGCCGTTTGCCACCTGCGGGGAGTCGGGGAGACTGAGGGCGTGACCGTTCGCGATCCGTGTGGCGCTCCACGCCGCGGCTGTTGCGTCGAGCAGATCGTCGGCGCCGGCATCGCCAGCGTCGGCAATCTCCGTTGGGATCACCAGCTGCTGGTCGCGCAGTAGGCGGACTCGCTCGTGTAGGCCGTTCCAGGATGTCTTTGGCCATGCGAGATGCCGTCCTGCCATTGCGCAGAAACTGACCTCGGGGTGCACCTCCCAGACATCGTCCCGTGCCGCGATCGCCTTCTCTAGCTCGAGCACCCGCTCACCCAGCGCATACGCTTGGCGCGAGATCGAGCGGGAACCATCGGTGAGGGCGAGGCACCTCTCCCGCGCCATGTTGTAGTCGAGTGCGGCATAGACCTCTCGCGGGTAGGTCGGGAAGACGCTGCTTCCCCGAGGACCGACGAACTTCCGGGCCTCGGTGTCCGCCTCTCGGCGCTCCGTGCCGCTCGTCAAGCCGATGGGCATGTCGATCCCGATGGCCGCCATGTCGGAAAGTTCGCCCAGGAGATCGTCGATCCTGGGGGCCACGATGGCGCGCTCGAAGCGGCCGTCGCGCAGAACGACGGCCACCCATCGCCTCTTCCACACATCGATCCCCGCGACCCACATCTACGCGACGCTACAGAACGAGACCGTTCGGAGCGGCGGTTTGCACTGGCCCCGGCGCGGCGGCTTGAAGTGGCCCCACTTCGCGTCGGTTGTTGTGTGTGTTGATCTTCTCTGTTTGTGACTTTCGACGATGTCTCGTGGAGCGG
>JBEKYV010000252.1:0-5637 GCA_049510515.1 Solirubrobacteraceae bacterium
ACCTCCACCAGCCGATCCTGCAACCCAGCCGCCATAGTGATCCTCCGCCATCGTGGACCACCACATCGTCTTAAACCCGCCGGACGGCACCACCCCGGTTAGCGACCCACGCTCCTAGCGGCTCGCCCCGCCCAGCCGCGCCAAAGAGCAGCTCTCCACCCACGAAAGAAGGGAGCCCAGTGCTCGCACGCACTGTCACGTGCGCCGCCATCCGGCGGCGCGGCGCTGAGCTTCGCGCCCAGCCGCCAGCACCACACAGAAACCGACAAACACCAAAGAAGCCACCAGAAAGGAGGGTGAGCGGTGTCTGACACAAACACCTCTACGCCGGCGCCGCCACCCGACCGGCGTCGCAGCGGACCGCCAGCCCAACGGACGGGACGCAAGCCGAAGGCCCTCGAAGGCTTGAACCTGCAGCAAGAGGAAGCGGTGATGCACGGTGGCCACGTTCTCGGGCTCGCGGGCGCCGGCACCGGCAAGACCAGGCTGCTCGCCAGCAAGGCTGCCTACCTCATCAACGTCGAAGGCGAGCGCCCGGAGGACATTCTCGCGATAACCCTGACCAACAAGGCTGCGCGACAGATGAAGCGGCGCATCCGCAAGCTCTCCGGCCCCGCCGCAGACCGTGTGCAGGCGTGCACCTTCCACGCGATGTGCAGCCGCCTGTTGCGCTCGCACGCCGAGCTGATCGGGCGCAGCACACGCTTCACCATCTACGACGAAGACAACCAGATGCGCGTGTTTCGCAGGCTGGTGACGCAGGCCGACGCAGCGTGCATACCGCTACGCGACATCACCGATGAAATCTCCAAGTGCAAGAACCAAGCAGTCACCCTCGCACGATACGCGAAGTTCGCCACCGACGAACGCAGCCGGGTTGTAGCCCGCGTCTGGTCTGAATACGAGGCCGAGCTGCGTCGCTCAGACGCCCTGGACTTCGATGATCTGCTGCTGCGAACGGTGCAACTGCTACACGCCCGTGAAGACCTGCGCGACGCCTACCGCATGTGCTGGCCGGTCGTGCTCGTTGACGAGTACCAGGACACCAACCCGATTCAGGCGCGACTACTGCGCCTGCTCGTGAAGTGCCCCGAGAACAGGCACTTCATGGCCGTCGGCGATGACCGGCAGGTGATCTACGGGTTCCGGCTGGCAAACGTCGATTTGATCCTCGGCTTCGAGAATGAATACCGCGGCGCGACCGTCGTCAAGCTCGAGCGCAACTACCGCAATCCACAGAGGTTCCTCGACGCCGCAAACAGGCTGATCGACCACAACAAGCGGCAGTTCAAGCTCAAAGTCTTCGCTGATAAGAAAAACCCGGTTGGTGAGCCGATCACCGTACATCGCTCGGCCACCGATACCAAGGAGGCACAGTGGATCGCGTCCCGCATTCTGCGTCTGCTTGAGCAGGGCGAGAAAGAGGGCGACATTGCCGTCCTTGCGCGCCACAAAGGGGTGGTCGACAAAGTCGAGCACGCACTCGCCGCCGCCGGCATCAGCTACCAGCGTACGGGCGGCCAAACGTTCTTCGGCAGCCCCGAGGTAAGCGCCGCGCTGGCCCACCTGCGGCTGATAGTGAACCCGTGCGACGAGGCGGCGTTCGCTGCTGCGCTGGAGATCCGGCCGAAGATCGGGGCGATCACCGTCGCCAAGGTGATCGGGTACGCATCCCGGCACGGCCTCACGCTGCTGGAGGCGGCGCTGGCGGCGGACCTGCTGCCGGGGCAGATCACTAACACCGCGCGAGAAAACATCAGGCGATTCGCGTTGGATATGCTCGCGTTCACCGCCAGGGCAGAAAGCCGGTCGGTGAGCGCTCTCACCTATGACGTGATCCACATGCCGCTCGGGGTCGCGGAAGCGTTTGCGAGCGACCGTGAGACCGAGCGTTGCGTCGGCAGGCTCGATGCGCTGTGTGAAGCAGCCGAAACCTATGAGCGCCAAGCCGACGAGCCGGCGCTCGCAGGGTGGCTCGCCGACGTTGTGCTCACCGGCCGCGACGACCTCTCCGCCGCGACCAGCGACGGCGGACGAGTGACGATCGGGACTTTTCACTCGGTCAAGGGCCTGGAATGGGACATCGTTATCGGCGCCGGGATCGAGGGGCGCATCTGCCCATTCGTGCTCGCCGTCACCGACGAGGAAATCGAGGAGGAGCGCAGGATGCTTTACGTCCTGTTCACTCGCGCGAAGCGCATCCTGATTCTTTCCTACGCGATGCACCGCAATGGCCGGCAATCAGGGCCGAGCCGCTTCTACAAAGAGTCGCTCGTCGCACCCGCCGCAGAAGCACACCGACCGCTCGCCAGAGCCGCGTAGCCCGGGGCGGGCGAACACACACCACCGCGCGACCGGGTGCCCGTCCTGCCGGGTACTCCGCGCCAACCCTTCTGAAAGGAGAACCTATGTCCCACATCATTCTGCCCGCCTCCTGCTACGAGGAGGCGCTGCCGGACCTTCGGGCACCCTATCTGCCTACGCAGATCAGGCCGCTCATCATCCACGCGCCGAAGAACGACCAAGCGCCATGCCGGGTCGCTCTCTACACAATCGGCGAGACGCTGATGGACCGCTTCAATCTCTGCTGCGGCAGCAATTGGGACAAGCCGCTGTTCACCGTCAAGACGCACACGGAGCGCCAGCGACAGGGCGACAATGGCAAACCCGAAACAGTCCACTACTTCAACATCGAATGCTCGCTCATGGTCTTTGGAAACGAGCAGTCAGACTCGGGCGAGGGTGAAGGCCCAACCGAAGCGCTCGCCGAATTCAACGCCCGCGCCCAGGCATTCAAGCGTGCCGCTCGCTGGCACGGCCCAGGCCAGTGTCTGTACGTGTTCGGCGGTGAAGAATTCATCATGTGGCGCGGCCCCGAGAATGGCAAGCTTCACATTCCGAAGTCCGGCCAAGAACCGCACCGCAAACCGTTTTTCGACCAGGCAAGCCGCCAAGCGGTTCGAGACCAGTACGCCAAATGGCTGAAAAATGAGGGCGAGGGCCAGTTTGGTGTCCCGCTGAACCACCTACAGATCGCCGAGGCAATCCGTGAACGGGCGCTGCACCGTCCGCAGATCGCGTTGCCCGACCTCCCGCGCGCCCTTCCCGACCTCTCCGCCACAAAGCCAGCACATGAGGAAGCTCACTCTCCCGAGCAGGACCGCCAGCTCGCTCCCGCGCCGGCTGAGTTGGCGCAGCTCGCGCCCGCCGCCGCGAACGAACAACAAGCGCAACGGGCGCCGCTGGCGGTACCTGCACGGCAAGACGTGACACGGCTCCCGATGCCCGACGCGCCGGCCCCCCAAGAAGCCGTCGAAATCGCCCAGTCCGGCGGCTTCGCGGCGACTGTCGCGCACGCCCTGTCCAACCTCGCACGCACCGATGGGCAGGAGGGCACCCTCTCCGGGCGCCAACACAAAACCGTCGTCAACTGGCTCATCATTCTCAGCGAGCTGCACCTCACCAGCGACGAAATCGTGGAGGCGGTGCAGTTCGTCGCCGGGAACGGCACCAACCAGGAGCGCCGGCAAGCGACGTTCTCCCGATGGCTCGCCGGGAAGGCAAGCGGCCGAACCGATGCGCCCGGCCAGCAACCGACCGGCGGCACAGAAGCCGCCACCGACGGGCAGGACAACGACTCCCCCGAGGTCACGCCGATGGATACGGATGCCGGCGCGGTTGAGACCGCACGCGCGCTGAACCGCATCCACAAGACGATGGACCAACACGGCTATCCCGACCGCACCGTCGCGTTGCTCGGCAAGCTGTCGATCGGGCTACCGCCGAAGCGGACACTCGACTGGGGGAAGGTGCCAGCGTCGACCATGACGGTCCTCGCCGAGCTGCTTGAGAGTGCCGCGGCAATCGGCTGGTCAGCCGATCTGCTCGGCAAAGAAGTGTTAGCCGCGCACAGCGGCAAAGCGCAAACCACCGCCGCGGGGAGGTTCTCAGCGTTCGCCGGGCACCTGACCGAGCTCGCCGAAACAAGCCAAGTCAGCGAGGCGGCGTGAACGCCCCTCGCAGCGGGGCTCCCCTATCGAACGCTGCCTCGCGACAGCGGATGCTCTTGCGTTCGCCGACGCGCAGAAGAAAGACGCGCCAGGGAACAGCTCCCTTCGCCTCGATTACAGGGTGTGCGTCTGAAAACCAGCGGCACCCGAACTCTTCCCCGGCGAGCAAACCACGCCGAGGCCGCGCGCGCGGGCCGCCTCCAGCGCAATCACCGAGGGCTCGAAACCCTCAGCCCACCGTACACGCCGGGCCGACACGCCCGGAGCCAACAACACGAAAGGAGCCAGCCTTGGCTGGAAAGACAACGAACATATGCCGCACGGTACTCCTCGGCAACCTCACGCAGGACCCCGAGCTACGCTCGCTCCCCAGCGGAACCTCGGTGTGCAAGCTGCGCATCGCCTGCAACACCCCGCGCAAGGACCCGAGCACCGGCGAGTGGGGCACCAAGCCCAACTACTTCAACATCGTCGTGTGGGGTGGACAGGGCGAGGTGTGCGCCAAATACCTACGCAAGGGACGCCCAGTCGCGGTCGACGGACGCCTCGACTGGCGCGAGTGGGAGACCAAAGACAACCAAAAGCGAGAAGCGATCGAGATCGTCGCCGATCAAGTGCAGTTCCTCAACGAGCGCGGGGAAGCAGGCCCCGAGGACTTCGGCGACGAGCCTGAGTTCGAGCCCGTGCCCGCCGCCGCCAGCGGCGCAATGACAGGCGCAGACGACGACATCCCATTCTGATCACCCAAGAGCACAGCGGCGGCCCGGTCACCGGGCCGCCGCCCCCTTTTTTCGGGGAGTGCTACCAATCGCCTCGGATCGATACCGATGCTGGGGGACAGAGCTTCTGAAGACATCTCTGCGGCTCTCGGGTCAAGCCTCGGAGATCGCCGGAGCGCTTCCGAGACCGCTGGTAGCGTTCGATGCCGGTGGACGCCGAAACCAACCGATACTCGATGGGAGCCGGGAACCCCCCGCCTGCCCTCACCAACCCTGCTCACGGTCCGGTCGCGTTCGCCGTGCCTCAATTCGCGCCGTTCATGCGCCGTCGACACCCCCTGGTGGCTGGGGACGAAACATGAGCCACGGTCGGCCTGCCGAGAGCCAGCGCAATCCGAGCAGGGGAAGGCGGCTGGCCGCAACGATAAATAGACAGGGCCGTCGAGGCAACGAACGATCGCGCCGGCAAGGAGCGACGGTGAGTGCGAGCACTGCGTCAACAAGCGAGGGTTGCAAGCGCTGCCAGGCAAACCCAACGAGCCCCTGTGTGGCGTGCACCCAGCGACGCCGTCGCGCGATGCAGCTGCATGAGGAGAATGGCCTCTCCGTCGAGCAGATCGCTGAGAAGATGCGCCTCGCGATCCCGCGCGTCGAGCGACTACTCGAGGAAGAGGCTCAATACCGCGACCTTCAGCAGTTCGTGTGCGACTCGGTGCCAACCGCATTGCTGCAGGACCTCATCCGCCGGCGCCAGCGCGAAGACCCTGCGCTCACGAAGACGGCGATCGCGGAGCGCGCCGGCTACTCAAGCCTGCTTGGGCTGCTGCGAGCCGTCGGGCTTGAGCCGACCGCGCGTAAGGTCCGAGGCGGCAACGAACACCCTCCGACGCTCCGGACCAGCATCGATG
>JBEKYV010000253.1:0-5620 GCA_049510515.1 Solirubrobacteraceae bacterium
CCGTTCCCCGCCACGCGCTCCGGGTCGGCCCCCAACTTCTCACCCTCCCCCTCGGTTGCGCTCATCTCAGAGATTCTCCGCGATCCGCGCCGCCGCGCGGTTGAACACCAGGAAGCCCACCACGAAGATCGCCACCACGATCGCCAGCGCGCCAAACAGCGCGCTCCAGCTCCCGAGCACCTGGCCGGCGGCGGGTGTTGCGTTGGTGATCATCGCGTGGCGGAACTGCTGGAAGATCACCGCCAACGGGTTGAGCATGTAGATGTGCAGGAGGGTGGGGTTCAATTTGGCGATCACCGTCTGAATCGAGATGATCACGGGCGAGGCGTAAAAGAGAATCTGCGCCACCACTTCCCAGATCGGCTGGATGTCGCGGAAGTGCACAAACAGCGCCGAGAGCAGCATCGCCATGCCGGCGGCAAACAGGATCAGCGCGCCGACGATCAGCGGCAGCTCCAGCCAGCTGAGCATCGGGCGCACGCCGGCGCTGATCGCGAAGATCGCGACCACAATCAGGTTGAGCGCGAGGTTGAACATCCCCAACAGCACCACCGAGAGCGGGATCACCAGGCGCGGGAAGTGAATCTTGCGCACGAGGTTCTCGCGATCCACCACGCTGCGCACCGCGTTGGTTGTCCCTTCGATGAAAAAGGTGAACAGCACGATCGACCCCAGCAGCTGCGCGCCGTAATATTTTTCCCCTGGCGTGGTGCCGTCGTTGACGTGGCCGATCTTGGTGAAGAACACCCACAGCACGCTGAACAGCAACAGCGGACGCATCAGCGTCCACACATACCCGAGCACCGAGCCGTAGAAGCGCAGCTTGAATTCGGTACGCGCCAGCGTGAACGTCAGCGACCAGAAGCGGTGCAGGTCGCTGCCGAGCGCCGACGGGCCGTGCACGCGGTGGCTGCCAGGCGCTTGCAGCGGCGCGGGCAGCCCGACATCGGGCATCGCGCTCACGGTCGTCCCTCCGCGCAATGCCGGCATCGGCATGTGTGGTCGATAGGCAAGCTCATGCGCGTTCGATCTTCGCTTCGACGGGCAGCTCGAGGATCCCGCCGCTGGTGGTTCCATGCACCACAACCGAGGTCATGTCCTCGACCAGCGCGAGTGCGTTCTCGCCGGTGCCCTCCCGCGCAAGCGACGGGGTGAGCGTATAGCGGGACGGGGTCAGCCAGCTGGGGATCGAGAAGCGCGCGATCGCGGTTTCGCCCGCGCTGAAGGAGCCGCTGTTGCCACCATGTTGGTCGGAGCGCGCAACGACGATTGTGTGCCCCAGCTCGGTGCGCAGCGTGGCCGCAAACACCGGGTCCTCGAGGTCCTCGCCGAAGCGCACCTCGAAGCACATGTTCAGCGCATCCTCCTGGCTGCAGCTGGTCACCCGCTCGCCGCCGGGGCCCTCAAACCAGGCGTCGGCGATCGCCGTGCCTGAGCTGGAGTGATCCTCGATGGGCGCCTCGTGAGGGAGTTGGCCGAAGTTGAGCTTGTGGTAGGCGCGCCCGATCGCGCGCGGTTCGCCGATCTGCACCATCTTGCCCCGCTCCATCAGCATCGCGCGATCGCAGAAGCGCTCCACCGAGTACATGTCGTGCGAGACAAACACGATCGTGCGCCCTTCGCGCTTGAGCCGGTAGAACTGCTCGAAGCACTTCTGCTGGAAGGCGGCGTCGCCAACCGCCAGCACCTCGTCGATCAGCAGGATCTCGGCGTCCACCTCGATCGAGGTGGCGAACGCGAGGCGCACCAGCATCCCCGAGGAGTAGTTCTTGAGCTTCAGGTCGATGAACTCCTCCAGCTCGGCAAACGCGATCACCTCGTCGAAGCGCGCCCGTGCCTGACGGCGGGAGAGCCCGAGCATGATCGCGTTGATGATCACGTTGTCGCGCGCCGTCAAATCCATGTTGAAGCCAACCCCCAGCTCGATGAACGGGGAGAGACGGCCGGCGATCGAGATGCGGCCGGCGTCGACGCCGTAGATGCCGGCGATGCACTTCAAGAGCGTGCTCTTGCCGCTGCCGTTGCGCCCGACGATCCCGAAGAACTCTCCCGTTGCGATCTCCACCGACACTCCCTTGACGGCATGCAGCTCGTCGTAGTCGGTGGAGCGAAACGGGTGCAGCGCGCGCTCCTTGAGCGTCGAGTACTGCTGGTGGGGCAAACGGAAGGTCTTGTCGACGCCCTCGATCGAGACGGCCGCGGGGCCGCACGGGGCGCTCGCCGCACGATCGGCGGTCGGGCTCAGGGTCACGGTGGTGGACAAGGTCAATGAACGCTAGCAATGGGAGTCCCGGGCAACCGCAGCGGCACAGCCGCCCGGCCCGGCGGAGTTGTGTTCAGTTTTCGGACACCAACCAACTCCGTGCCGCTACACCCGCTGCAGCACGTACACGTCCTGGTTGTCCTGGTTGCGCCCGGGGGCAAACTCCAGAACGCGCCAGCGCGGGCAGAGTTGCGTGAGCAGCCACTCCGGCGAGAGGAAGGCGGTGCCCCAATCGGGGTTGATCACGCCCCAGTCGCCGTCGGCGCCGAACTCCTGCGCATACCACCAGCCGCGGGAGTACAGCCCGCCGACGATCTCGTCGGACTGCTGAGGGGTGCGAAGCGTGTTCTTGACGTAGAAGTCCACCGAGGTGAGGCCGTGCGTGGTGCAGACGAGGTGCCCGCCGGGGCGGATCACACGGTGCATCTCCTCAAACCAGCGCAGCCCCAGCGCGGGCGCGAAGTGCGACCAGATCGAGATCGCGCAGGCAAGGTCGAGCGAGCCGTCGGGGAGCTCAAGCGGCGGCGCGTTGGAGCTGAGGAAGAGGTTGACGCGCGGGTAGGCGCCGCGGGCCCACTCGATCGCCGGCCCGTTGGGGTCGCAGCCGTGCCACTCTACCTCGGGGTAGGCGGCGCAGAGCACCCGCACCAGGCGCCCGGAGGAGCAGCCGAAGTCGAGACCCGCTTGCGCCGACTCGATGGCGGCGCCGACGCTCGCCAAAGCGGCGGCAACCATGTCGGCCTCATACAGCCCCCCCGCGGCGGCGAGCGGTCCGCGCGCCATCGCGTGCACCTCCTCGGGCGGCTGCTCGGCGCCGAGCCCCACCTTCTCAAGCACCGCGGGGATGCTCAGCCAGACGCCGAAGCTGAGCAGCAAAAACACCCGGTGGCGGCTGTCGGAGGCGCCACCGTAGTAGGCCTGAAGGTGATCGTCTTTGGCGATCGCTTCCTCGATCTCGCGCACATCCTCCGCGGAGAGTCGCTCGTAGAGGCGACGGCTGACGATCTGATCCTCCTCGCTCGCCCCCACCGGCAAAAGCTCGCGGGCAAAGCGCGCGGGCGACCCCGGCTCGGGAGCGATCGGCGGGGGCGGCGGGGCCGCCTGCCCGTTGGCGCTGCCATTGGCGCCCTCACCGCCGAGGTGCTCGTCGGGGACGCCGGCGCGCGCGGCCACGTACTCGCCGCCGCTCCTCGCCATTCGCCGCAGCCATCGCGTGCTCGCCGTCTCGCGCATTCCCCGGAACGTATCAGCCGCGCCCGCTGGGGCCGGCGGGTGGGGCGCGCGACCCAACCGCGTTATCCGCCGGGGAAGGGCCGGGCTCGAGAGCCCGAGGCGGCTGGCACGCGAACGCAGCCCTCAGCAGTCGCCGAACGGGTTTTCCACCCGTATCCCCGCATAGTCCTGGCTGTCGCTCAGGTCCTCGGAGAGCACGACCTCGCAGCCCAGCGCCCGCGCCGCCTCGAGGATCGCCGCGTCCCAGTAGGAGATCCCGAACCGCCGCTGCGTGCCCATCGCCGCAAGCATCACGCCGACTGTCGTCTCTTGGAGAGGGAAACGCCGGAAGGAGTCGACGAGCGCCGCGGCCTGCTCGTGCGTCAGAGGATCCGCTCGGCTCGCGCGGGTCGCTTGGACACAGAACTCCTGGAGCACCTGAACCGATAGGCCAAGGTCCCTTGAGGAGATGAGCTCGTTGGCCAGTGTCGCCTTCGTTTGCTCGCCGGGGTCGCGGGAGATCGCGTAGAGCAGAACGTTGGTGTCAACGAACCGCACGCCCGTGCAGCTCCTCGCGCTCGAGACGGTCGCGAGCGCTGAAGCGATCGATCCCCTCTTGAACGCGCCGCTGCTGAGACTCGAGCCTTGCGAACTGGGCCTCCCGCTCGGAGAGGGAGCGCAGGTACTCGGCAACAAGCGCGCTGACGGAGCGGCCCTGCTCCGCCGCACGGACCCGTGCGGCGCGGTAGACGTCGTCGGGGATGGTAACGGTGATGTTCGCCACTGTGGAGCACAGTATCACAGGTACACAGTGGCTGGCGATCGCGCCGAGCGGTGCTAACATTGACAGGAATAGTGCTAATCGAAATGCATTTTAGCATTACTATGAGATGATTAGCACTATGCGGAGCTTCGTTGACCTCGACAGAACCTTTGGTAGCCAGCCTCGCGAGCTCGGCGCTGAGCTTGCGAGGATCGACACCGGGAAGGGCCAGGAACGTTTGTTCGCCGACCAGGTGCCTCAGCTTCTACGGTCGCTCTCCGAAAATGCTCGCATCGCCTCGATCACCGCCTCGAACGCGATTGAGAACGTCACGGTCGCAAAGGATCGGGCCGAGCGGATCGCGGAGGGCAGCCCGCGTTTCCGCAACCGCAACGAGAAGGAGTACGCCGGATATCGGGACGCGATCGACTCGATCATGCGCCTTGAGCAGTACGAGCCGCTAACCGTGCCGTTCCTTCTCCACCTTCACCGGCTGCTCTTCAAACACGTGGACGGTCGTGGAGGCCGTCTCAAGAGCGATCAAAACCTGATCGTCTCCTACGAGACGGGACCTCGCGAGATCGTCTTTACGCCACCGGACGAGCACGACACGCCCATGCTTCTCACTGAGCTGCTTGACCGCTATGGCGACGCCAAGCATGAGGGTAGAACGCACCCGATCGTGCTCATCGGTGCGTTGATCGTCGACCTCCTGGCGATCCACCCAGTCGCCGACGGCAACGGGCGCCTCGCGAGATTGCTCACCACCTACGAGCTACTCGCGGCCGGCTACGGCGTCGCACGGTATGTGAGCGTCGAGCAGCGTATCTTCGAGGCGAAGAACACCTACTACCAGAGTCTTTACGAATCTCAGCGTGGATGGCACACTGCTGAGCACACGATCTGGCCTTGGACCACGTTCCTGATCCAGATCCTCGACGGCGCCTACCAAGACTTCGAGCAGCGCGTCGCCGCCGCCGGTACCGACACCGGCTCAAAGCAGGACCGCGTCCGCGAGCACATCGTGCGTCACGCACCCGCCGAATTCCGCACGCGCGACATCCAGCGCGCACTTCCAGGCGTGAGTCCCGCCACCGTTCGGCTCGTGCTCAACGAACTCCGTGACGCCGGCGAGATCACCTCCACCGGCAAGGGCTCCGGCGCGCGCTGGCACCACAACCGACGCTAGGCGCGGACCGGGCACCTCGGGGACCTGCTGGGCCTGCGTGCGCGCCTTCTATTTCGTCATTGATTACGACCCCTCTGGGAATGGCGGTCTGATCTGGCCCCACTGCGGCGGTCTCAACTGGCCCCACCTCCGTCCGACTGGCAGCCGACTGTTCGGTGCTCATGGAGCTCGAGCGGGAGGCGGCGGAAGGAAT
>JBEKYV010000254.1:0-5614 GCA_049510515.1 Solirubrobacteraceae bacterium
CGAGGTCGAGGACCACATCCGCCTGCCCGGCGGCGGGCGCGCAGTGGCGCTCTCCGGCCAGCACCGCGCTTCGATCGGCGCCGCCCAGACCGGCCCCGAGCGCCGGGGAGCGTGTCACAGCTCGTCCAACTCAGGCCCCCGCTATCTCCTCTCCCCACCCCTTGCGGACCCTCTGGGACTTTGTTATAGTAGCTATCAATTCGTAAGCTCATATGGAGCGTATACCAATGCCTACAAGCTCAGATAACGGAAAGTCCCAAGCCTCCACTCCCCGCACAGACGCCGGGTCCCAGACGGAGCCGCGCAAGCTGCTGCGGCTGATCCCGCTCGACGACACCGTCGTGTTCCCCAACATGGGGATCACGCTCACCGTGGACGTCGGCGACGACGAGCGCGTCGTGCTCGTCCCCCGCCACGAGAACGAGTTCCTCGAGGTCGGCACCGTCGCCGAGGTCGAGGACCACATCCGCCTGCCCGGCGGCGGGCGCGCAGTGGCGCTCTCCGGCCAGCACCGCGCTTCGATCGGCGCCGCCCAGACCGGCCCCGATGGCGACCTGCGCGTGGAGGTGCAGGAGGCCCCCGACGGGGTGCCCACAGACGGGCGCACCCGCAACCTGGAGCGTGAGTACCGCGCGATCGTCGAGGAGATCCTCGAGCTGCGCGGCGACGACGGGCGGATCGCGGCCTTCCTGCGCGCGATCGTCGAGCCCGGTCCGCTGGCCGACTCGGCCGGCTACTCCCCCAATCTGTCGTACGCGCAGAAGGTCGAGCTGCTGCGCACGCTCGACGTTGGCGACCGGCTGGAGCTGGCTGTAAGGCTGCAGCGCGAGAGCCTGGCCGAGCTGCAGGTGCGCAAGCGCATCCGCGAGGACGTGCAGGACGGCGCCGAGAAGCAGCAGCGCGACTACTTCCTGCGCAAGCAGATGGAGTCGATCCGCAAGGAGCTGGGCGAGGACGAGGGCTCGATCGTCGACGAGTACCGCACCAAGATCGAGGCCGCCCAGATGCCCGAGGAAGTCGAGAAGCAGGCCCAGAAGGAGCTCGGTCGGTTGGAGCGTATGGGCGAGCAGACCGGCGAGTCCAGCATGATCCGCACCTACCTCGACTGGCTGATCGCGCTGCCGTGGGCCAAGCGCTCAGAGGAGCACCTCGACCCGACCGCGGCGCGCGCGGTGCTGGACGCCGACCACGCCGGCCTGGAGGACGTCAAGGACCGCATCGTCGAGTACCTCGCCGTGCGCAAGCTGCGCCAGGACCGCGGCATCGAGGCCGACCCGAAGTCCGGGGCGATCCTCACGCTGATCGGCCCCCCCGGCACCGGCAAGACCTCGATCGGCGAGTCGATCGCCCGTGCGCTCGGCCGCGAGTTTGTGCGCATGTCGCTCGGCGGCGTGCGCGACGAGGCCGAGATCCGCGGCCACCGGCGCACCTACATCGGCGCTCTTCCGGGCCGCCTGGTGAGGGCGCTGCGCGACGCCGGCACGATGAACCCGGTGATATTGCTCGACGAGGTCGACAAGGTCGGCGCCGACTGGCGCGGTGACCCCTCGGCGGCGCTGCTGGAGGTGCTCGACCCTGCTCAGAACCACTCCTTCCGCGACCACTACCTGGACGTGGAGCTGGATCTCAGCCAGGTGATGTTCATCGCCACCGCCAACGTCGCCGACACGATCCCCGGCCCGCTGCTCGACCGCATGGAGGTGATCCGCTTCGACGGCTACACCTCCGAGGAGAAGCTCGCCATCGCCAAGGGCTACCTGTGGCCGCGCCAGCGCGACCGCAACGGCCTGCGCGAGGGTGAGGTGGAGATCAGCGACGAGCTGCTGCGCACGATCATCGCCGAGTACACCCGCGAGGCGGGCGTGCGCTCGCTGGAGCGTGAGCTGGGCACGTTGCTGCGCAAGACCGCGACGAAAATCGCCTCGTCGCTGCCCGCTGAGGACCGCGCGGAGGCACCCACGGTGGAGGAGGCCGGCGAGCCGGCGGCTGGCGACGCGGTCGCCGAGGACGGGGAGCAGCCGGCCGTGGCCTCGACGGCGGAGTCGGCCCCGGAGCAGGCAACCGCGGTCACTCCGGTGGAGATCGACCTGGAGACCGTGCGCGAGGCGCTGGGCCGCCAGAAGTTCTTCCAGGAGTCGGCGTCGCGCACCGCCACTCCCGGTGTCGCCACCGGCCTGGCCGTGACCGGCACCGGCGGGGACGTGCTGTTCGTGGAGGCCACGGCGATGAAGAGCAGCGGCTCTGGCGGCGGCGGTGGGCTGGTGCTCACCGGCCAGCTGGGCGACGTGATGAAGGAGTCGGCGCGGATCGCCCTCTCCTACGTGCGCGGCCACGCCGAGGAGATCGGCATCGACGAGGCCAGCGCGTTCGAGGGCCAGGAGTTCCACGTGCACGTGCCCGCCGGGGCGATCCCCAAGGACGGCCCCTCAGCGGGCGTGACGATGGTGACCGCTTTGGCCTCGCTGCTCAGCGGCCGCCCGGTGAAGCACACGGTGGGGATGACCGGCGAGGTCACCCTGCAGGGCCGCGTGCTGCCGATCGGCGGGCTCAAGCAGAAGGTGCTGGCGGCCCACGCGGCCGGTCTCACCGACGTGATCCTGCCGGAGCGCAACCGCGGCGACCTGGACGACATCCCCAAGGAGGTGCGCGAGCAGATGAGCTTCCACCCGGTGATGACCGTCCAGGAGGTGCTCGACCGGGCGCTGGAGCCCGCGCGCGATGTCGCCCACCAGCTCCCGTAGATGTCAGCCCGTTCCCGTGGAGGTCCGCCGCACGGCGGACCTCCTGGAGCGGCGCTGGCAGCTGTCGATCATCTACGCGGCGCTGACCGGCGCGCTGCGCTTCAGCGAGTTCGCCGAGGCCGTCGGCGGAATCTCACCGCGGATGCTCTCCGAGCGGCTGCGCGACCTGGAGGCCGCGGGATTGGTGGAGCGCACCGTGATCCCCTCCAGCCCCCCCACCGTCGAGTACCGCCTCACCGCGCGCGGCCGGCGGTTGGCGCCGGTGGTCGAAGCGATGCGGGCTTACGCCGAGGGGTAGGCGCTCACCGCCGCCGGAGGCCCCGCCACCGGCAGGGTGCGATCGCCCTACGCCCCCAACTCCGCCAGCCGCCGCGCGAGGAAGCGCCGCTCGGGCTCGGCGTGGGCCAACTCCAACGCACGCTCGTACGCGGCGCGAGCCTCGATGGGGCGACCCAAGCGGCGTAGGAGGTCGGCCCGTACAGCGTGCAGGTAGCGGTAGTCGTCGATGCCGTCGAGCCCTTCCAGCACCCGTAGCCCGGCCTCGGGACCGCTGGCTTCGGCGAGCGCGACGGCGCGGTTGAGCTCGACCACCGGCGAGCCGGTCAGCCGGGCGAGTTCGCCGTAGAGCGCGGCGATCTGCTGCCAGTCGCGGGGATCTTCGGTGTGCAGGTAGGCGATCGCGGCCTGCAGGGTGTAGACACCACCCGCCCCCACCACCCGACCGCCGACCGAAGCCGGGGGACGCTCGCTTGCGACGAGCATCCCCGTTTCGGCCAGCGCCCGCGCGTGCTCGAAGGCGACGCGGCCGGCCTCGATCTGCTCGCGGTTCCACAGCGCGCGGTCCTGGTCCTCCAGCAGCACCAGCTCGCCGTCGCGCATGCGGGCGGCGCGGCGCGAGTCGTGCAGCAGCATCAGCGCCAGCAGACCCCACACCTCGGGCTCGTCGGGCATCAGCTCCGTCAGCGCCCCACCGAGGCGCAGCGCCTCGGTCGAGAGCTCCACGCGCGAGGGCGGCGCCGAGTAGCCCTCGTTGAAAATCAGGTAAACAACCGCCAGCACCGCCGCGAGCCGCTCGGGCAGCAGGCGGTCGGGCGGGATCCGGAAAGGGATCGCCGCGGCTCTGATCTTGCGCTTGGCGCGCACCAACCGCTGCGCCATCGTCGCCTCGGGCACGAGGAAGGCGCGCGCGATCTCATCCGTGGTGAGACCCCCGAGCGCACGCAGCGTCAGCGCCACCTGCGCGTCGCCTGCCAGCGCCGGGTGGCAGCAGGTGAAGATCAGCTCCAACCGTTCGTCGGGAAACACGGTCTCCTCCTCGAGGTCGGGCTCCTGCACGATCGCCTCTCCTCGCTCCAACAGCTTCGACTTGGCGGCCAGTGTGCGGTCGCGGCGGATGCGGTCGATTGCGCGATTGCGCGCGGTGGTGGTCAACCATGCGCCGGGACGCTCCGGCAGACCGTCGCGCGGCCAGCGCTCCGCCGCCGCCGCAAACGCCTCCTGCGCCGCTTCCTCGGCGAGGTCGAAGTCGCCGAGGAATCCGATCAGCGCGGCGAGGACCCTGCCCCACTCCTCGTGGAACACCCGCTCGATCTTGGCCTGCGCGACGGACACTCGCCCATTCTGGCGATCTGCCGATCGATCTCCCCCCGGCAGTGGCTCGTGGACCTTCAGACCGCCCGGGTTCACAGGGATCGAGACGTCCTCCTTCGACACGCTGCACAGGGAGCCTCGCGGTAGGGTTAGGCTGATGATCCGCTGGCACATTGAAGCGAGGCATGGCCGACAAGCCATTGCTTGGACGGTGGCGCTCCTGCTCCTGTGGATTTTCTTCGCTCCGGGGGACGCCCACGCGCAGGCGGCTGCTTCGGCGAGTTCCCCAGCGGGGGCGTCTACCAGTCCCGCCTCGTTGCCTCCCGCCCTGCAGGCGCTCGAGCAGAAGATGGAGCAGCTACAGATCAACTCGGAGCGTTACTCGCGAGCCATCCACAGCAGCGAGACGATCACGACCGAGCGGCGGGGCAGGCACGGCAAACGCATCAAACGACGCAAGCATGTGCCTGTGAGCGTGACCGAGTTCGGAGAAGCAAGCATCTCCCCGAATGAGGGGCAGGTCTTCGCCGGCCACACCCGCCGGCCGAGCTTGCTGGCGATCGGCTCCTCTCTCTACAGCTACTCTGCGAAAGTGGCACGGATGGACGGCGGACGTCCTTGGATCCGGTTCGATAGCCCAGGTGCGGTGAGCATCGCCGCAGTCTTCCCATATCACGGGGAATCCAAAGAAGTGAGCCTGGGGGGAAGCGGCAGCTACGCGGGCCTGATCAACCTGCTCGCCACGGCGGTCGGCCAGGTGGACGCCGTGGGGCCGGTCACAGTCGACGGGCAGCAGACCACGGAGTTCACGGCCACGGTCGAACCGCTCGGCCTGATCAAAGGCCTCTCAAAGAAGAACCTCGCACTCATTCGCGAGCATTTCCCGCCCGAGCAGCTGGAGGTGTTCATCACCGAAGCCGGGGTGCCGCTGCGCGTAAGCTCATCGATGCGGCTGGGCTCCTCGACATTCTCTGAGACGACCGACATCCTCGCTGTCAATGTTCCGGTCAAAGTCACACGGCCACCGGCTCGGCGCACCATCAGCCTCGCCAAGTACATCGAGCTGATCAGCCGTAAGCACAATGGCGGGGGCGCCGTGGCGATCGAGACGAACGGCTAGCCGTATGAAGGGGCTCTCGCTGTGGTCTGAGTCCTCGTTTCTGTCGGTGGGGTCCAGCGGCTCGTTCCTGTCGATTGGCTCGGTGGGCTCGGCGCTCTCGATCGGGTCGGTCGGATCCTTCGCCTCGGCATTCTCGATCGGCTCCGCCGGCTCACTCGGGTCT
>JBEKYV010000255.1:0-10678 GCA_049510515.1 Solirubrobacteraceae bacterium
AGCCGAGAGCCTTCCCGAGAAGCTGAAGGGCAGCCTTCCCACTGTCGAGGAATTGGAAAGTGAACTGGGTTCGGCGGCCCAAGAGTAATCCTGACCTTTCGCGAGACTGACGCACCGCGCACGGCTCTTTGTTTTTCTCAATGGAATCTCTCTGTCTGAAATTGGCGCCGAACGTGTGGAGGCGATTTCACCACGCTAAGACTCTCGCGCCCCCGGCCGCGAGACGCGACCGGACGCGAGGCGTGATGGTCGAGCATGACGCCTACACGGCCGAGCGCGCCAAGGGCGCCACCCTCGCGGTGGGACGGCGATGACTGGCGTCCGTGTTCTGGATGCTGTGGCGCTCGGCCGGATCGTGCGCGAGCGCCGCCGGGAGCTGGGGCACACCCAGGAAGAGATCGCGGACCTATGCGGTGTTCATCGCGTGTCGATAGCGAAGCTGGAGCGCGGCGGCGGCGCGAAGTTCCCGATCGTGCTCCGGGTGGTGCATATGTTGGGCATGGACATCGAGGTTCGACGCCGAGGGTAGCCCAGCGCCCCGGAACGCCATCGGGTCGGTCTGACGGCTGCGCCAGCCGGCCATGTGCTCTCGCGGTGGGCAGAGCGTCAGCCCTCGCTTGAGTTTCGTGGGTGGTGCTCGACGCCGGCCAGTAGCTCGCTTGCGGGGACGCCGAGCCCGTGGGCGATCTTTGCGACGACCTTCACGCCGGGGTCGCGTCTTCTCGTCTCGACCCGCGCGATGTCGGTCATGTGCAGGTCCGCCAGCTCCGCCAGGCGCTCTTGGGTCAGTCCGCGCTCGTGGCGTAGACGGCGCACATTGGCGGCGAAGGCGTCAAGGGGCTCCATGCCCCGAGCCTTCTACGGCCGGCACACTCCGGTCTATGGCCGATTAGCCATATCATGCTGAGGTCGATTGTCAGCGACCGGGGGATTCCACATGCACCTGCGCCGTCCATCAGCTCCAACCCTGATAGCGCTTCTCGCGCTGTTCTTCGCGCTCGGCGGGACCGCTATCGCCGCCAGGCGCTACCTCATCACCAGCGCGAGCCAGATCAAGCCGAGCGTGCTACGCCAGCTCCGCGGGATGGTCGGTCCAACCGGCGCCCAGGGTGCCACCGGCCAGGCCGGATCGCAAGGACCAGCAGGACCGCAAGGACCAACCGGCCCGACGGGACCAGTCGGCACGCAAGGCCCCGCGGGTCCTAGTCAACTGAGCATTCCCACCGCTGCATACAGCGAACCAGTGGTGTCATGCAGCTCTGACAACCAACAATTCAGGGAAGAAAACCCAGGCAACTTTGAACGTTGGAGCGGTTGTGAAGAACTTTACGCAGTTGCCACCTGCCCCGAAGGTTCGCAGGCAGTCAGTGGTGGCGGCAACGTGCATTCCGAACACGGCTCGAATATTCCCGACCGCAGCATCAATGCAAGTGAAATGAGCGAAGATCACTCAAGCTGGATCGTATTTGCGTCAAAGGGCACCGATCCAGGGGAGGAAAAAGTGGAAGTCGAAGCCGTGGTCTACTGTGCCCAAGAAGGTCATGCGGTCGCAGCCCACACAAACGCTGTAACACACAAGAAAGGGTGAAGGAGCGTATGCTTGCAAGGGGATTCTCATTGCATACACATCCGTTCGTCTCGGTTGTGATCGCGTTCGTTGTGCTGTTCTTTGCGCTTGGCGGGACCGCCATCGCAGCACCACGGCACCCGGTAAAGCACGGCTCGCACCGTCACTCATCGCGCAAGGTTGCCATGGCCCGCGCCGCGGTCATTGGGGGATCGCCGGCCGAAATGGGCACTTTTCCGTGGCTTGCTCGCATAGTTGACAACCGGCCGGAAGGAACAGAGCTATGCACGGGGACGATTGTCGCACCCAGCCTGATCCTGACCGCGGGGCACTGTGCCGAGAACATGGAAACTGGCGTCGTAAATGAATCGTCCGGGTATAGCGTCGTGACCGGCAATGTCGAATGGACCTCGCCTGAACGTCAGATGTCAGCGGTATCCAAGGTCGTCGTGTATCCAGGGTTCATTCGCAGCGTCGATGAAGGCGACGCGGCGCTACTTGTACTCTCCACGCCCACCACGGCCCCCGCAATCTCCCTCGCCGCATGGCCGTCTGACTCAAACATATTGCAAGCCGGTACTGGAGCCGTCATCGCAGGATGGGGTGAAACAGAAGAAACCTTCCCGGAAAGGCTGCAATGGGCCGAAACTGTGGTGCAGGCGCCTGAATGGTGTGAAGGCGAAGTGAAAATGTTTTACGAAGGAAGCGAGCTTTGCGCGGTAGACCCGCCGAGCTACAGTACGGGCGCGTGTAGCGGGGACAGCGGAGGACCATTGATCGCCGAAACGTCTTCCGGGGCACCCGTCGAGATCGGTGTCACCATTCGAGCGTCTGCCGACTGTTCAACGTCGCATCCTACCGTCTTTACTCGTGCAGACCTACTCGCTTCGTGGGTTCACGAATGGGCCGAAGCCGTCAAACCGCCGCCACCACCAGCGTCACCAACACCAACACCTGCACCTGCACCAACGCCTGCGCCAGTGACCAGCGCGCCAAGCGTGCCCGCAACACACACGTCGAGCTCGACTACCCAACAGATCCCCACAATGAACAAGACCGAAGCCAACCACTATCTGCACGAACTGCTAAGCGAAGTGTTTGGTAGGCGCTTCAAACGCGGTGTGGATTATGAACATCGATGCCGACGCAGTTCGTCAACCCGCTTCGTATGCGAAGTCAATTGGGGTTACGGACCTAACGATTATTACGGCAGCGTGTCCGTCTACTATTTCATCTATCAAGGGCAAGTTTTGTCGAATGGAAAAGGGGTCGTTCAGTGGGTCAATGAAAAATGTCATTTCCACTCTCACCACCCACAACGCTGCAAGGTCAACACGTCCGATGTATAGCGGGCGCCCGTGCAATCGTCATCCGCACAACATGGCTAAACGGTGGCGAAGTTCTATCGGTTTACTCGGGAACCGATTTGCACGTCTATCTCGCGTACGTAACCCCCAACCCGGAGTGGACCAGCGAGCGGCAGCCATGTTGATCGCGGCGGTAGTGTCGATCGCGGGGGCGGCATCCGGTTGCGGCGGATCGGGAGGCACAGTGACTGTCCAACAAACGACGACGGCGCAGGTCCAGGCGACGGCAGTCCACATCTACGCGCCATACGGTCCCGACGGCGCGCCGTCGGTTTCCATCTCACACACCGTGACCGGAGAATGCTTCGCTGCGTCGCTCTCCACTGTTCGCTCCGAAGCGTGGCGGTGCATGGTAGTCAACGAAATACGGGACCCGTGCTTCTCAGCAGGTCAGGTCGCAGCATACGTACTATGCCCGGAAGGCGGTCCGTGGTCAGACAAAGTCTTGCGTATCAACCTCTCGCACAGGCTCCCGAATGTCACAGTGACTTCCGAACCAGCCCCGACCGCCGAACCCGCGTGGGCGGTCGAACTAGCCGACGGTGGGCGATGTCGCCTCATTACAGGCGCTACGAGCATGGTGGCTGGCCTTCGAGAAAATTACGACTGCACCAATGGCGTGATCCTGTATGGCCGCGCGACCCGTTCAACTCAAGCGTGGACGATATTTGGCCGACATGGCACGACCGGGCAACTGACGCCGCAGGTGGTCGCAGCGATGTGGTACTAGCGGGCGGGCAGCAACTGTAATGGACCGGAAAGCGCGGACCTTGGTTGGAATCGGCGTCGCTATTGCACTAGTGGCTGTTGTGGCGTGGGGAATACCGATCGCGCGCGGCTGGCACTTCGGCTGCAACCTGCTGGGTAACGACAAGTATTACGAGTATCGCCTCGGTATAGAGATGTGCCGGCCAGAAAACACCGAAAAAAAGGAACAGAAGGAACACCAACAGGTAGAACAGCAGGAAGCCGAACACAAGGCAACCGCCGAAAGGGGCGCGGAGGCCGAAGCAAACCGCGACATTGAAAAAGCGCAGTAACAGATCCGCGTGATCGCTGACGGAGCACCGATAGGCGAAGTGCTGATTACGCCGGAGCCGTTGATTGGGCTCACAGCAGAGAGCTGTCTAAAAGGAAGGGCGTGGGCCGCAATTCGGCAGCAGGTACTTGTAGATGCCGAGTCTCGATGTAGTGACTGTGGTGCAGCACCGCCCGATCGTCGCAACCTCCACGCGCATGAGGTGTGGGAGTTTGACGACAATTGGCAAAAGGCTGTTCTCAGCGGCATTCGCTGTGTCTGCGCCGCCTGTCATGCGGCAATTCATGCGCCGCCTGGAGCGGGACCAAATAGCGGAGGCTTTGCTGCGTGGAGGATCTACGGAGAAGAACACGCTTGGGCGAAGCGGTTCGTTGAGATCCGGGAACGGCGCTCGCGTGTAGGCTGGACTATCGAAGTGAGTGACGCGCTAGCGAAGCGATGGCCCGAGCTTGTCGCACTGGACGGATTGGTCACACTTCCCGGTATGGGCGAACTGCGTCAACGCATCAAGCGCGAATACGGTCGGCGACTGCGCGGCTTCGCGTTTGATGGGGTACCAACACCAGACAAGGCCATACAGCTACACGGTCTTGTCGCCGAGTCGGTCCCGGACGGAGGGCTCATCCCAGGTTTGCCGTGGGATCGGCGTGGATACCTTGAGCTTTGGCGCCCTGGAACGACTCAGCCGTTCGGGTAGCCCCCGGCACCGATCCGGCGCCATCGGCCCCCATCTGCCCCCACGCCAACGGCTCGCGCAGGCCCTCAGCGCTCGCGTGCCCGCCGGCTACGTAAGCCGCGCTGACTGTCACGGCACGCCGGCCATGCTGCAAGCCGACGGCCAGGCCCAGCACGATCCGGTGCCCCCCACGCCAGAGGCGAGGACGCCCGCAGCGACGCCGACGCCAGCCGCTCGCGCAACCAGCCGGGGGCCGCAAGGCGCCCACACTGCACCCGCTGCCCGCCACGCTGCCAGCCGCGCGACGGCCAGGCCAGCACCGTCACCCGCTCAAGCCCGACGGCCGAGCCCAGCACGACCTGGCCAGAACGGGAGCAACGGGCGACGGGCGACGTACCCGCCGGGACGCCGGAGCGGCCGTGCCAGCGCGCGCCGACGGCCAGGCCCCGCACGACCCGACGCCAGCGCCCTACGCCTGCCCCCCCAGCCCGCACACCGCGCCGGCCGGGACGGGGGGCGAGGCACCAGCGGCAACGCCTACGCACACGCGAACCGCGCCAACGCCACGGCACGCCGGCCACGCTGCACGGCCAGCACGACCCAGCGCGACCCCCCAGGGTCCGCACGCCACCAGCGGCACCCGAGCGCCGCCGGCAGCAGCCAACGACGGCCCAGCCGGGACGGCCCAGCCGGGACGGCCCAGCGCCCCCAGCTTGACCGTCAGCGCCCGAGTAGCGCCACGCCACCGCGCTCAGCGGCACCGACGACGCCCCGGCCGCACGCGGCCCGCACGACCCCAGCGCCAACACTCGCACCAGCCCTCAGCGACCACGCTGCAAGCCGACGGCCCGGCCCAGCACGACCCGACGCCAACGCCCGACGCCTGCCCCCGGCCCCGCACGCTACGCCGGCCAAGACGGGGGCGACGCACCCACGGCAACGCCGACGCCCACGCGCGCCCACGCGCGCCGCGCCAGCGCCCGCGGACACGCGGCCATGCCGCCGGCAGCGGCAGCCGATGGCCCAGCACTGCCCTCCACCAGCTCGGCCCGTCAGCGCCCGCACGCCCCCCATGCAGGCCCTCGGCACCCGCGGCGACCACCGCGCTACAGGCCGGCCCTGAGCCCAGCCGCTCGCACAACCAGACGGCAGCGGCCAGGTTGCACGACGACGGCCGGTACGACCCGGCGCCCACCACCCACGCCAGCCCTCAGCGCCCGGGCGCCGCCAACCGAGGCAGGGCGACGTACCCGCCGGGACGTCACCGCTCACGCAGGCCGCGCCGACGCCGCTGCACGCCGGCCGTGCTGCCAGCAGCGGCACGACACGGCCCGCCCAGCACGACCGGCGCCACCGCCACCGGCCAACCCCAGCGCCCGAGTACCACCGGCCAAGACGGGGGCGACTCACCCACGGCAACGCCCCCAGCCCATGCGCTCCGCGCAACGCCCCCCACCCGCTGCGGCCACGCCCGCCGGCAGCGCAACAGGCAAGGCCAGAGACGGCCCAGCGCCGCCCCAGCTCGACCGTCAGCGCCCGCAACGCCCGGCCGGGACAAGGGCCAGGCACCCGCGGCGGTGCTGACACCCACCACCCGGCAGCGTCCGCACGCCACCGCCCACGCCGACGACCACCCAGCCCGACACGACCACGCCGCCAGAGCGGTACGACGGCAGGCTCAGCACCACCAGCGCCACCGCTACCCGGCCAACCCCGGCGCCCGGGCGCCACGGGACGGGGCAGGGGGCGACGCACCTGCGGCAACCCCACCGCCCATGCGCTCAGCGCCAACGCCCCACCACTGCGGCCACGCCGCCGGCCCCGAGCGCCGGGGAGCGTGTCACAGCTCGTCCAACTCAGGCCCCCGCTATCTCCTCTCCCGTCCGCAAGGGGTGTCGCCGGCCTTGGGTTGATGTTCTTTTTCGGCCCCAACCAAACAAGAACGAGACTCAATCTCATTTGGTTATAGGCTCAAAAAGGAAGTGTTTGCCCAGCGAGGCGCCGCTTGGCCGCGCGCGCATGTCGCTGCCCAGAACACGCAAGGAGGTGCGTCATCGAGATGCGAGCCCCGCCAGCGGCCCCGAAGGGGGGCCGCCCATCCCCCTCCCCAAGGGCCGGACGCGCTACCGATCGTTCTCGAAGCTGACCTCGACGTTCTCCTCCTCGACGCGCTCCTCCACCTCCGCCAGCGAGGTGAGTGCGCGCCGATCGGCATCCAGCAGCGGTGCCGAGAAGAAGCTGCGCGGCCACAGCCGCTGCGCGCGCACGACGTTGATCTCCATCGCGAACAGCGTCACCTGGCTGCCCAGGTACAGCCATGAGAGTAGCCCCAGCACGAACGCGAACAGGCCCGAGGTCTCCTTGGCGTGGCGCACCACGTGCTCGACGTAGTAGCCGCCGAGGTGCTGCAGGATCTGCCACAGCACCGCCGCGACGAGCACGCCGGGCAGCAGGTCGCGGGTGGGTATGTCCCGGGTGGTGAGCAGCCTGAAGGCGCAGAAGAACAGCAGCAGGTTGGCCACCAGCGCGAGCACCACGCCGGCGAGCGCCGTCAGCGCGCTGGGCGCGGCGGCCGTGACGTAGCCGGCAACGACGGTCGAGACGATCGTCAGCGTGCCCAGCACGATCAGCAGGCCCAGCCCGCGCAGCCGCCACGCGAGAAAGTTGGGGCGCTGCTTGCGGGGCACGTGCCACACTTCGTCGAACGCGGTGCGCGCCGCCCCGGTGATGCCGAGGCCGGCCAGCAGCGAGCCGATCACGCCGATCGCCAGCCCCACGCCGCTGCCTTTCAGCGATTTGACGTTGTGCTCCAGTTCGCTGCCGATGATCGGGAACTGGCTGAGCGTGGAATGCAGCACGCTCGCCTGGGCGCTCGGGTTGCCCTCCAGCACGAAGCCCAGCACCGTCACAAACACAAGCAAAAGCGGGAACAGCGCGAAGAAGCCGTAGTAGGCGATCAGCGCCGCCAGCCTGCCGGCACCGTCGTCGCCGAACTTCTTGATCACCGCCGCGAGAAAGCTCAGCCCGCGGTGGCGCTGCTGAAAGCCGTCGAGTGCTTGCAGGCGCTCGCTGAGGCTCATTTTTTGGAGGAGGGGGAGGGGGGGTCGATGGCGCTGGAGAATGGGCGGCCTGGCCCTATCGCGCGTGTGCTCGCAATGGCGCAAATCGGGAGGGGGGTCTCCGCGCGGCTGGGTGCGACATGCCTGTGTGTCTACCCGATCTGCCCAGAGGTTGCAGCCCCGGTGGAGTGCCGACCCGGCCGAGGAGATCGCGTGCGTGGCGCGCGCCCGGCGCGAAGGGATGCTGCGCGCCTACCGCAACATGCTGCGACGCGAGGACCTCGAGGACTGCCTCAGCCAGGCCGTCTTCGAGCTGCTCGCGCGCAATGCCCGCGGCCAGCGCTTCGCCAACCGCAATCACGTGGCGAATGCGCTCGAGCAGCGGTTTCTCTCTCGCGTGTACGACCGCCGCCGCGCGCTGCACGGCCGCAGCCCGCTGCAGGCGGCGCTCGAGAACGCGCTCCCGCTGGGGTGCACGGGGGAACAGCGCATCGAGCTCGCCGACCCCCGGGCCGAGGTGCTGCCGCTGGTCGCGCGCCGCTTCCAACTGCAACAGGTGGCGCGGCTTGCCCCGCTGCTCACGCCCGACCAGCGGCTGGTGCTCGCCACCCAAGTCGCCCTCGGAATGGAGCGCGCCGAGTTCTGCCGGCGCTACGGGTGGTCGTTCGAGAAGTACCGCAAGGTCGCCCAGCGCGCCCGCGCACGTCTGGGGCGGCTGCTGGAGGAGGAGCCCGATCCATACAGGCGTGTCCCACCTTCGCGGGGGAGTCGGAACAGAGAGATAAGGACCCACCTATGAACCCCTCACACTACCCCCATAGGCGCGTCCCCTGGGACGCCGCAGGTCGGTCGCAGGCACGACCTCGCGGTGATGCCCATCCGCGCGCATGCGGCCGGGGGCCGGGTAACTCCCCACCCTGGCCCTCGGCCGCCCGCGTGACCGCCCGACAGAGCCGGCATGCACCTACCCTGGATTTGCGCTGGTGGGCGCCACGGAGAGGGCATCGCTGGTGACGCCTCTGCGCTCAACACCGCGGCAGGCCTACCGCATCTACTCCGAGGAGGAGTTCCTCGCCGCCGAGGATTGGCAGGTCGAGGCCGAGCCTGAGTTCGCCCTGCTCGGCAAGGCAAGCCCACGACGCGTGCCGAAGCGATGGGGAGGGCCGGCGGCACTTGCGGCGCTCACCACGGCGGTGGTGGCGGTTGTCGGCGTGGTTGCCCTGAACGCAACCAGATCCAACCCTCAGAGCAATCGCAGAATTGCGGCTCGAAGGGGATCGCCGCCGGAGATCGTTGCCGATCGGCCAAGCATCCGGGCACCTGTGGTGCGTCTTCGCAAGCCCACCCGCCGGGCCCCTGTGGCCCTCCGACGCGTCACCGAGCACCGTCCTCCCCCTGTTGGTCGGCCGCCGATCTCAGCCCATGCATATCTCCGCCCGGAGCCACCACCTCCCGCGCCGACACCGGCCCAGGCCCCGATACCGGCCCCGACACCGGCCCCTGTGCCAGTGAGCGCTCCAGCGAGCACCAAGGCAACGGCGACCGCGACCGTGGCAACGGCCCCCGCCTCCGCCCGCGGGGCGGATGCGGAATTCGGGTTTGAGCGACGATGAGCGGCGAGTCTGCGCATCTTCCACTCGCGGCCGAGTATCCCCGCGCTACTGTGACGATCGCGAGGCGGCCGCTTTGGCGTATACGGCTGGCGCGGGGGTTGCCACGGTATGTGCTCTACGTGCTCGCGCTGGCGTGGGTGGTTGCGAGCGCACGCTTTGCACTTGACCCACCGCGAGCTGCGCTGCCGGCGGCGCTGCTGCGGCGCCCGGCGGCTGAGGACCTTGCGGCGGAGGGCTTCGCGACGCTGTTCGCGCGGGCCTATCTCAGCTGGGAAGCGCAGCACCCGGAAGCCCGCGAACGCGCACTCGCGCCGTTTGTGGGACCGGGGATGGACACCGACGCGGGGCTGCAGCCGCCGCCGAGCGGCGAGCAGCGGGTGCAATGGGCGCAGGTTGTACAGCAGCGCTCCCCGCTGGCGGGGGAGATTCTCTACACGGTCGCCGCCGACACCGACACCGCCGGGCTGCTCTACCTCACCGTCAGCGTGGTGCACGAGCCCGGGGGCTCACTGGCGCTGGCCGGCTATCCCGCCCTCGTCGGGCCTCCCGCATCCGGCCCAGCTCACACCAGCGTCGACGGGCATTTGCGCGAAGTGAGCGAACCGGCGCTCACGACCGTCGTGGAACGCGCGCTGCGCAACTACCTCGCCGGCTCGCCCACCGAGCTGGCAGCCGACCTGGCGCCCGGGGCGCGCGTCTCGCTGCCCGGCATCGAGCTCGCGCTGCAGTCGCTGCAGTCCCTCCAGTGGGCGCCCGGCGCTGGGTCTGTGCTGGCGCTCGTGCAGGCCCACGACCAGCGCGGCACCTCATACACGCTCGCCTACGAACTCGACGTGCTCCGCGCCCAGGGCCGCTGGGAGATCTCGGCCATTCAGATGGACCCCGACACCTAACAACCAAAGGAGAGCCATGCAAACCCTCCGCATTCCTCGATCGCTTACCGACCGCCCTTGCACCGTTGCCGCTCTGTTGCTGGGCATTGTGCTCACCTGTGCCCTTCTCGGGTTGGCGCCGATCGCCGCGCGAGCCGCCGTCGCCTCCTCCTCCGTGCCCGGAGCCGGAGCCGGAGCCGGAGCCGGGTCCGGATCGGGCGGCACCGGTGCGGGCGGCTCCTCCGAAGGCAGCACCCTTGAAGCGGCGGCCAGCAAGGCCGGGAGCACCGGACGCAAGGTGGCGATGAGCCTGATCGGGCTGGCGTTTGCGGTGGCGGGGATCGTGCTGGCGTTTCGCCGCGACTTCAAGGAGGCCGCGGGGGTGTTCGCCGTGGGGATCGTCGCCGTGCTGCTGGCCACGCCCGCGGGCATCAACCTGCTGCGGGACACCGTCAACTCGCTGTTCGGCTCGTGAGCATCGAGAT